>JBBDIX010000078.1:0-12532 GCA_040880235.1 Nitriliruptoraceae bacterium | reverse complement strand
CCAGCGATGGTCTGGTAAGACAATCGAAGACGAAGTGGACGTACCCACGGGTGCGGCCCACCCGGAAGGTTGATCCTCGCCGGGTTCGCATCCAGGAACACGGACCTCGTCCGTGTCGTGAGATGGCGTACCTGACGGCGGCCGCTTCCGGGCCGCCGTTGTGCATGTGCGGCACCTGGTGGTGCGCGTGCATCGATGGCGACGAACGACGAGTGATCCCTCGGATCAGGAGGCAGAAGCATCGACGAACAGCAACGGCGACTGAACGCGGACATCAAGGTGCCACGTGTGCGCCTGATCGACGCGGACGGCACCCAGGTCGGCATCGTTCCACTCGCCCAGGCCCTGCGCCGGGCGCGAGAACAGGACCTCGACCTCGTCGAGGTGGCCAACCAGGCGGATCCGCCGGTCTGTCGGATCATGGACTGGGGCAAGGCGCGGTACGAACAGGAACAGAAGGACAAGGAGGCGCGTCGCCGGCAGAGCCAGATCGCCATCAAGGAGATCAAGATGCGCCCCAAGATCTCCGACAACGACTATGGCACCAAGTCGGGGCACGTACGGCGGTTCCTGAAGGATGGCGCGAAGGTCCGTGCGTCCATCATGTTCCGTGGACGTGAGATGAGCCACACCGAACTCGGGCTCAGACTCCTCGACCGGCTCGCCGAGGACATGACCGAACTGGCGACCGTGGAGGCGATGCCCAAGGTCGACGGACGCAACATGGTCATGGTGCTCGCGCCGATCCGCCCGAAGGCACCGCGCACCGACGAGGTCGCCGACGTCGACCCGAACGCGGTCGACCTGCAGGAGATGCCTGCGGACGCACCCGCCGACGAGACCGGCGAGCCAGCCACCGACGAGGCCGTCGAGGCCAACTGACGGACCCGGCCCCGGCCCCACCGACGACGACCGCGCGCACGCGCGGTCATGTACCGACGAGGTCATGACATGCCGAAGCAGAAGACCCACAGCGGAACCAAGAAGCGGTTCCGTGTCACCCGCAACGGCAAGGTGCTGTCGCGCCAGAAGAACCGCGCGCACCTGCTGGAGAAGAAGAGTGCACGACGCAGGCGGCGGTTGTCCGGTGACACCGTGCTCGCGCCTGCCGAGGCTCGCAAGGTCAGGCGCCTCCTCAACCAGTAGCCAGGCGAGATCACGACGAGGCAGCACTTCCGAGGAGGTACGGAGTCATGGCAAGAGTCAAGGGTGGCGTGCACGCCAAGAAGGGTCACCGGGCGGTCCTCGATCGCGCGAAGGGATTCCGGGGTGCCCGCAGTCGCCGGTTCAAGGTGGCGAAGGAGGCCGTCTACCACGCCGAGCGGTACGCGTACCGTGACCGCCGTGCGCGCAAGGGCGACATGCGTCGCCTCTGGATCGCGCGCATCAACGCGGCCGCACGTCAGGAGGGCCTGTCGTACAGCCGCCTGATGCACGGCCTGAAGCTGGCGGAGGTGGAGGTCGACCGCAAGAACCTCGCGGACCTCGCCGTCCACGACGAGGTGGCGTTCCGTGCCCTGGTCGACGTGCCCCGCGGAGCGCTCGACGTGGACGCGGCCTGAAGCACGAACGGGACGCGGGTGCGGTGACGCAGATCCTCACCTCGACACGCAGCGCGCGTGTTCGTCGGATCGCGTCGCTGACCCGACGCCGCGAACGTCGGCTGCGGGGCCTGCACCTCGCCGAGGGGCCCAACGCCGCAGCGGCGGCACTGGCGGCGGGCCTCGTCGACGAACTGCTGGTGACGGACGAGACGTGGCTCGACGGCCTGTCCGGTGCGGCGCTGGACGACGTTCGTGTCACCGCCGTGTCCGAGGCCGTGCTCCAGCACGTGTGTGATGCCGTGACCCCGCAGGGCGTGGTCGCGGTGGTCCGCACGGCGACCTGCGCGGTCGAGGACCTGCCACCCGGGGGTGTCGTGCTCGTCCTGGATCGCCTCGGGGACCCCGGCAACGTCGGCACCGTCGTGCGCACCGCACACGCGCTGGGAGCGACCGGGGTCATCGCCCTCGAGGGGTCCGCGGACCCCCACGGTCCCAAGGCCGTGCGCTCGGCTGCAGGGGCCACCTACCGCATCGCACTGGTCGTCGACGTCGAGGCCGGTCGTGCCGTGACCGCGCTTCGTGACCAGAGCCGCCGGATCGTCACGTTGTCTGCAGCTGGCACGGCCGCGTTCGACGACGTCGCTGCACACGACCCGGGGATCGCACTCGTGGTGGGCAGTGAGGCGCACGGGGTCGGCCCGGAGTTCTCCGCAGCGACGGACCAGTCCGTCGCCATCGACATGGTCGGCGACGCGGAGTCCCTCAACGCGGCAATCGCGTGTGGCATCGCCCTGCATGCGCTGGCGCCACGGTTCGCTCGCGCGGGCGGCGGGCGGCGCCGGGATCGTTAGTCTGGCCGCCCGGGTCACAGGACGACGGGAGTACGTGGTGGCGGAGATCGAGGAGTTGCAGGCGGCCGGCCTCGGCGAACTCGCCGCGGCGCAGGACCTCGCGGAACTCGACGAGGTGCGCGTGCGCTACACCGGCCGGCGTTCTCGACTCGCGACCCTCCAGAAGTCGATGGGTGCGCTGTCCCCGGAGGAACGCCGGGAGCTCGGCCAGCGGGTCAACGCGTTCCGGGCATCATTCGATGCCTCCCTCGAGGAACACCGCAGCCGGCTCGCCGCCGCCGCCCTCGACGCACGGCTGAGCGCAGAGCGACTCGACCTCGCCGCACCGCCTCGTCGTGTGCGCCCGGGGCGTGGGCACCTGCTCACCCAGGTCGAGCACGAGATCGTCGACGTGTTCGCCGGGATGGGCTACCGCGTCGCCGAGGGGCCCGAGGCGGAGTCCGGGACGTTCAACTTCGACCACCTCAACATCGAGGCCGATCATCCGGCCCGCCAGGAGATGGACACGATCTACGTGGACGGGTTCGACGACGTCGTGCTGCGGACCCACACGTCACCGGTGCAGGCGCGGGTGATGACCACGCAGCAGCCGCCCATCGCCGTCGTCGTTCCGGGTCGCACCTTCCGGGCCGACACCATCGACGCCACCCACTCGCCGGTGTTCAGTCAGGTCGAGGGGCTGCTCGTCGACGAGGGCATCACCATGGCGCACCTGCGTGCCACGCTGCTGTCGTTCGCTCGTGCGATGTTCGGCGCGGACCGAGAGATCCGCCTGAGACCGTCCTTCTTCCCGTTCACCGAACCCAGCTGCGAGGTCGACGTGTCCTACGAGTCGTCGCCCTCGGGGTGGCTCGAGATCCTCGGCGCGGGCATGGTCGACCCGAACGTGTTCGCGGCCTGCGGCATCGACGCCGACCGGTACACGGGCTTCGCGTTCGGGGTCGGCATCGAACGCGTCGCGATGCTTCGCCACGGGGTTCGCGACATCCGTGAGTTCTTCGACGCCGACGCCCGGTTCGCCGAGAGCTTCTAGACGACCCGCCCGGCGCGCTGCGCTGCTGGAGGCCCCCGTGAAACTGCCCCTGTCCTGGCTCACCGCCCACGTCGACCTGGACCTCGACGTCGACGAGCTCGTCCACGTCATGAGCATGCACGGCCTCGAGGTCGAGGAGGTCGCCCGCCCCGGTGCGTCCACTGCAGGGGTACGGGTCGCCAGGGTGCTCGAGCATCGGCCGCACCCCGACGCCGAACGCCTCCGGGTCGTGCGTGTGACCGGCGACGGTGGTGACGGCGAGATCGAGCTGGTCTGCGGTGCCGACAACTTCGACGTCGGCGACCTGGTCCTGCACGCCCCGGTCGGAGCGAGCATCCCGGGGATGACGATGGAGGCCCGGGCGCTCCGAGGCGTGGTGTCCAACGGCATGCTGTGCTCTCCCCGAGAACTCCAGCTCGGTGACGACCACGGTGGAATTCTCGTGCTCGCCGAGGATCACCCGCTGGGCACCGAACTGACGGACATCGTCCCCATCGGGGAGCCCGTCATCGAGGTCGCGGTGCAGGCCGACCGCGGCGACCACCTCGGGATCATCGGGGTCGCGCGCGACCTCGCCGCGATCCTCGACACGACCTGGCGGCTGCCTGCGGTCCCGCAGGGCCCCGACGACGTGCTCGTCCCGGTCACGCTCGACACCGACCGTTGTGCACGATTCGCGACGTGGTCACTCGCCGACGTGACCGTCGGACCGTCGCCCCTGTGGATCCGTCAACGACTCGCCCAGTGTGGAATCCGGTCCATCGACGGCGTGGTCGACGTCACCAACCTCGTGATGCTCGAGACCGGCCAGCCGCTGCACGCCTTCGACCTCGAGACGCTCCGCGGTCGCGAACTCCAGGTGCGCGAGGCACGAGCGGGGGAGTCCATCACCACCCTGGACGACGTGGAGCGCAGCCTCGACACGGGCGACGTCGTGATCGAGGACGGCGAGCGTCTGGCGAGCCTCGCCGGGGTCATGGGGGGACGCGACACCGAGGTGACCGCCGCCACCCGAGAGGTGCTCGTGGAGGCGGCCGTGTGGGATCCAGCGACCATCCGGGCGACGTCGCGCCGGCTGGCGCTGGTCAGTGAGGCGAGCGTCCGCTACGAGCGGCGCGTCGACCCCGCGGGCGCCGAACTGGCCGCGGCGCGGGCCGCGGGGTTGCTGATGGAACTCGCCGGTGCTCGGGCGACCGGCGCGGACGTGGTCGCCCACGATCCGCTGCCGTCGTGGGCTCGGCGCACGACCGTCGACGTGGACACCGACCGTGTGCGGGCACTGCTGGGCGTCGAGGAACTCGACGCGTCGACCCAGCAGGCGCTGCTGGAACGAAGCGGGTGCGACGTGCAGGCCGGTGACGGCCCGACTGCGCTGCGGGTGACGGCGCCCACCTGGCGTGGCGACCTGCGCCGCCCCGCCGACCTCGCCGAGGAGATCATCCGGCTCCACGGCTACGACCGGGTTCCGGCCCAGTTGCCTTCGGTTCGCCAGACCGGGGGCCTGTCGCCCACCCAGAGGCTCGAACGTTCCGCTCGTGACGCCGCACTGGCCCTGGGGTTCTCCGAGGCCGTGATCCGTCCGTTCGTCGGCGACGGCGCTCTCGAGGGCGTGCAGCCCTCTGCCGGGAGGGTGTCGCTCGCCAACCCACTGGCGAAGGATGCGGCGGCGATGCGACCGTCGCTCGTGGAGGGGCTTCTCGGTGCCGTGCGCCGCAACGTCGGTCAGGGCCGTGCGGGGACGGCCCTCGTGGAGCTGGGACGCATCTTCCGACCCGTCGACGATCCCCTGGCGTCGGCGCTCGATGCGCTCGGCGCGAACTGGCGGTGGACCGGGCCAGCGGGTGAGGCGCTGCCGGCCCAGCCGCGCGCGATGGGGCTCGTGGCCCAGGGCACCGTGGTCGGCGAGCGTTGGCTCGACCCGCAGCGCACCTGGTCGGTCCACGACGTGCTCGCCGTGTTCGACGAGGTCGTGGACCGGCTGTCCGATCCCGCCCGACGTGCCGTACTCGTCCGGGACCCGGTGGTGCGCGACGGATTCCACCCCGGGCGCAGCGTGCGGCTGCTGCTCGAGGACCAGGAGATCGGGTTCGTCGGACAACTGCACCCGGCCGAGGCCGATGCTCGCGACCTGCCCGAACCGGTCGTCGTCGGAGAACTCGTGATCGAGGCGCTGCTCGCGCGGGTTCCGCCCGAGGGACACGACCCGGCCGTGGCTCCGGTCATCGTGCGCCACCCAGCGATGGTCGTCGACGTCGCCCTGGTCGCCGACGACACGGTCGGCTACGACGTGCTCGAACAGGCGGTCATCGAGGGCGCGGGCACCCTGCTCGATGCCTGCTGGTGGTTCGACGAGTACCGCGGCCAGCAGCTCGGCGAGGGTCGGCGCAGCGTCGGGATCCGTCTGCGCCTGCAGGATCCCGACCGCCAGCTCACCGATGAGGACGCCGAGACGGTCATCACCGAGGTCGGTCGTCGCGCCGAGGCGGTCGGTGCGAGCCTGAGGCGTTGACCCCATGGACGACGTGCGGATCAACCGCAGGGTCGTGATCCCGGGGTCTGAACTCACCGTGCGCGCCGTGAGGTCGTCGGGACCCGGCGGACAGGGCGTCAACACGACCGACAGTCGCGTCGAGCTGAGATGGTCGGTGCGGGACTCCGCCGTGCTCACCGACGCCGAGCGCGCGCGACTGCTCGAACGGCTCGCCTCACGGTTGACCACCGACGGGGTGCTGATCCTGCGTGCCGACGAACACCGGTCCCAGCATCGCAATCGCGACGCGGCACGGGCCCGCCTGCGCGCCATCGTGGGCGAGGCGATCGAGGAGCCGACCTCGCGCCGGGCGACGCGACCCTCGCGGTCCGCGCGTCGTCGTCGCCTGGAGTCGAAGCGACGACGCGGAGAGGTCAAGCGCCTGCGACGTCGCCCTGCGGACTGACGGGCACGTCTCCGAACAGGGGCGCAGGTTTTTGCGTTTGAGTGCAAGATAGTGCAGACTGCCCGCCGTGCGTCACTCGATGACCGGCGTCGGTCGCCCCGTGGCGGGATGGCCTGTTGGGTCCGGAGGAGGCGAGGAGCGGCATGGTGCACACCGTCGGAGTCGTCGGTGCCTCCGGGTATGGAGGTGTCGAACTGCTGCGTCTGCTCGCGGCTCACCCGCAGATGCAGGTGTCCGTCGTGGCCGCCCACTCGCAGGCGGGAACGGCCGTCCACGACCTGTTCCCGAACCTGACGGACGCCGGGGCGTTTCGACCCACCGATGTCGACGAACTCGCAGAGCTCGACCTGGTCTTCCTGTCGACGCCTCACGGACCCTCGATCGAACTCGGCGCCCAGCTGACCGACCGGGGGGTCCGCACCATCGACCTGTCGGGAGGGTTCCGGCTCGGGGCCGAAGGTTTCGACCAGTGGTACGGCGAGGCCCATCCACGTCCGGACCTCCTGCCCGACGGGGACTCGCCACGGCGCGCCGTGTACGGACTCACCGAGTTCGCTCGCGCGGACGTGGCCGGGGCCACGCTCGTCGCCAACCCCGGGTGCTACGTGATCACCACGCTGCTCGGTCTCGTCCCCCTGGCGTCGGTGATCGTTCCCGGCAGTGTCGTCGTTGACGGCAAGTCGGGGGTGTCCGGAGCAGGCCGGGGTCTCTCCGATCGCCTGCACTTCTCCCACGTCGACGGCAGCGTCACCGCCTACGGGGCGCCCGACCATCGGCACACGGGAGAGATCGAGCGTCACCTCGACACGCACGGGCGCGATCTCGGGGCGATCTCCTTCACGCCGCACCTCATCCCCATCGCCCGGGGCATGTTCGTCACCGCCTACGGTCAGCTCGAGTCCGGGGTGGATGGGCACGACGTCCAGGACCTGCTCAGCGACACCTACCGTGACGAGCCCTTCGTGACGGTGCTCGACCCGGGCCGCTTCCCGGTGACCAAGGCCGTCGCCGGATCCAACGGCTGCCAGCTGTCGGCGTTGGTGGACCCGCGGACCCACCGGGTGGTCGTCACGGCGGTGACCGACAACCTGGGCAAGGGTGCGGCCGGCGGCGCGATCCAGAACGCCAACGTCATGCTGGGCCTCGAGGAGACGTCCGGACTGAGCGCCGTCGGGGTGTACCCGTGATCGCCGGCTGGGGTCCCGACGACACCTCCGGACTGCGCGAGGTCGCCGGTGGCGTCACCGCTGCCAGCGGATTCCGGGCTGGCGGGACGGTCAGCGGGGTCAAGGCCTCGGGCCGGCCCGACCTCGCGCTCCTCGTGAGTGACGTCGACGCATCCGCCGCAGCGATGATCACGACCAACCGCGTGCAGGCACCTTCGTGCGTGCTCACGCGTCAGCACGCCGCTGACGGTCGCGCGCGGGCGGTCGTGGTCAACTCGGGCAACGCGAACGTGTGCACGCCCGATGCCGCGGCGGACAACGACGCCATCGTCGACGCGACGGCCCGGGCGCTGGGGATCGAGCGCACCAACGTGCTCGCGATGTCCACCGGGGTCATCGGCGTGCCCCTGCCCGTCGACCTGATCGTCGCCGCGCTGCCCGGGCTCGTGCAGGGCCTCGTTGCCGATGGCGGGCCCGATGCCGCTCGCGCGATCCTCACCACCGACACGACCGACAAGCAGTGCGCGGTCGAGGTGGTGGGGCCCGACGGGGCTCGTCACACCGTCGGTGGCATGGCCAAGGGTGTCGGCATGATCGAACCCTCGATGGCGACCATGCTCGCGATCCTCACGACGGATGCCGAACTCAACCCGGCCGAGGTCGACGACGTGCTGCGCCGAGCCGTCGACCAGACGTTCAACCGGATCAGCGTCGACGGGGACCGCTCGACCAGCGACACGGCGGTGCTGCTGGCCAACGGCGCCGCAGGCCGCCCGGCCGACCTCGACCTGTTCGCGCGCGCCGTGCACCACGTCTGCTCCCGGCTGGCGCACGCGATCGTGCGCGACGGTGAGGGCGCGAGTCGGGTCGCCGCGGTCGGGGTGCGCGGGGCCATGGACGACGCAGACGCGGAGCGCCTCGCCCGCGCGGTCGCGACCTCGCTGCTCGTGCGTGCTGCCGTGCACGGCGCCGACCCGAACTGGGGTCGGATCCTGATGGCGCTCGGCAATGCCGGCGTGGACCTCGACCCCGACCGGGTGCGCGTCGCGTGTGCCGGCACCGTCGTGTGTGACGCCGGTGTCGCGGTGGCGTTCGATCGCGCCGCCGTCGCCGGCGCGATGGCCAGCGACGAGGTCCAGATCACCATCGACGTGGGGACGGGCCCGGGCGCGGCCACCGTGCTGACCTGCGACCTGACACCTGAGTACGTGCGGTTCAACGCCGAGTACACGACCTGACCGGCACGCTGTGCCCCCGAGGACCCCATGACCCCTCCCGCGACTCCCCAGCCCGGCTCGTCGATCGCGGCGTCGGCCGGCCGCCGTGTCGTCACGACGGACGCCGGATCGGCCGAGCGTGTCGAGGTCGCCCAGGCCAAGGCGGCGGTCCTCCGTGAGGCACTGCCGTGGATCACCCGGTTCCACGGAGAGACCATCGTCATCAAGTACGGCGGCAACGCCATGGTCGACGACGACCTCAAGCGGTCGTTCGCCGCGGACGTCGCGCTGCTGCACTTCGTCGGCCTGCGCCCGGTGATCGTCCACGGGGGCGGGCCGCAGATCACCGACCTGGCCACCCAGCTCGGTGTCGAGTCGAACTTCATCGGTGGCCTGCGGGTGACCGACCAGGCCATGATGGACGTGGTCCGCATGGTGCTGCTCGGCAAGGTCAACCCGGAACTGGTCGGCCTCGTGCAGGAGGCGGGTGCGCCCGCGGTGGGCGCCTCGGGCACGGATGCCGGGCTGGTGACGGTCCGTCCGGCGGTCGGACCCGCGGGAGAGGACCTCGGGCTCGTCGGCGAGGTCGACGAGGTCGACACGACCTACATCGACGACCTGCTCGCCGACGGGTTCCTCCCGGTCGTCGCGACGCTGGGACGTGACCATGACGGCGTCGAACGCAACGTCAACGCCGACCTCGCTGCCGGAGCGATCGCTGCGGCACTGGGTGCGACCAAGCTCGTCTACCTCACCGACGTCCCCGGTCTGTACCTCGACTTCGGGGATCCAGAACGTGAGGCGCTGATGAGTGAGGTGGGGGTCGACCGGCTCGAACGGATGCTCGTGGACGACGAACTGCACAGCGGGATGCGTCCCAAGGTCCGGTCGATCGTCGACGCGATCCGAGCGGGCGTGCCCCAGGCACACATCCTCGACGGGCGGGTGCTGCACGCCATCCTCATCGAGATCTTCACCGACGAGGGCGTGGGCACGATGGTGACCCCGTCACTCGGGCGGGAGTCGGCATGACCACGGCCACGACCCGGTTGGCCGTGCGAGCGGCGGACCACGTCATGTCGACCTACCCGCCGCCGCGCGCGACGTTCGTCCGCGGGTCCGGCACCGTGCTCGTCGACGACCAGGGCGACGAGTGGCTCGACCTGCTGTGCGGCCTTGCCGTCACGAGCCTCGGACACGCGCATCCGGCCGTGACGGCTGCGGTCGCCGACCAGGCCGCCACGCTGGTCCACACCTCGAACCTGTTCTGCACGCCGCCGGCGGTGGAACTGGCGGAGGCGCTGGCCCGGATCGTCGGCTGGGACGATGCACGCACGTTCTTCGCGCAGTGTGGAGCCACCGCCAACGAGGCCGCGATCAAGCTCGCACGGCGCCACGGGCTGCGACAGCACCCGGACAAGGTGCGGGTCGTGGCGCTCGAGGGATCGTTCCACGGACGCACGCTGGCCACCCTGGAGGCGACGGGGCAGTCCGCGAAGCACGCGCCGTTCGCTCCTCTCGCCGGCTTCGTCGACCACGTCGCCCACGACGACGCGGTGGCGCTGCAGGCTGCCGTGACCGACGAGACCTGCGCGGTGCTCCTCGAGGTCGTGCAGGGCGAGGGTGGCGTACGTGCCGTGCCCGACGAGGTGCTCGTCGCCGCACGGCAGGCGTGTGACACCCACGGCGCCCTGCTGATCATCGACGAGGTGCAGACCGGCATGGGGCGCACCGGCCCCTGGTTCGCGTTCCAGGACACGCCCGTCGTCCCCGACGTGATCACGGTGGCCAAGGCGCTGGCGAACGGCCTGCCCATCGGGGCCTGTGTCGCCAGAGGCGCGGCGGCGCGCGTGTTCGAACCGGGCGACCATGCGACCACGTTCGGCGGCAATCCCGTGACCTGTGCGGCGGCACTCGCGGTGATCGCCACGATCGAGGCCGAGGATCTGCTCGCTCGCGGTCAGGAGGTGTCCGCGCGGCTGCGCGCGGGCCTGGAGGAACTCGTCACGGGCCATCCGGTGGCCACCGGGATCCGGGGACGTGGGCTGCTGCTGGGACTGGAACTCGACGGTGACGTTGCCGGCGTGCTCGATACCGCCTGTGCCCGTCGCCACCTGGTGGTCAATGCCGTGGCCCCGGACGTGCTGCGGTTGGCGCCACCGCTCACCATCACCGACGCGCAGGTCGACGACGCGCTCGAGCGTCTCGACGACGCCCTCGCCCACCTGCACCAGGAGGCCTAGATGCCTGCGTTCCCCGACGACCTGATCTCGGTCGACGACCTCACTGCGGAGCAGCTGCTCGACGTCCTCGACCTCGCGGACGAGCTGCGCGACGAGCGCGCCCTGGCCATCGCGCAGGGCCGGTCGCCCGTGCGCGACGTCCTGCGGGGACGCACGGTCGCACTCGTGTTCGAGAAGCCCTCGACCCGCACCCGCGTGTCCTTCCAGGTCGGCGTCGCCGAACTGGGGGGCAACCCCCTCACGTTGTCGAGCGCCGAGCTGCAACTGGGGCGGGGCGAGACCGTCGCGGACACGGGCGCGGTCCTGTCGCGCTACGTCCATGCGATCGTCATCCGCACGTTCGGACAGGATCGCCTGGTCGAACTCGCTGCGGCAGCGGACGTGCCGGTGGTCAACGCACTGACCGACCGTGAACACCCGTGCCAGGCGCTCGCCGACCTGCAGACCCTCCGTCAGGCCACCGGCGGCCTGGAGGGACACACGCTGGCGTACGTGGGAGACGGCAACAACGTCGCGCACTCCCTGCTGCTGGCGGGCGCGAAGGTGGGACTGTCCGTCCACGTCGCACACCCCGAAGGGTTTGCTCCCGACCCGTCGATCGTGGAACGCAGCCGCGAGATCGCCGCGACGACGGGTGCGGCCATCCTCGTCAACACGGACGCCCGTGAGGCCGTCACCGGGGCCGACGCCGTGTACACGGACGTGTGGGCCTCGATGGGGCAGGAGGACGAGGCCGCCGAGCGCCTCGCCGCGTTCGAGGAGTACCGGGTGACCGCGGACCTCATGGCACACACCGCGCCCGGCGCGATCTTCCTGCACTGTCTGCCTGCGCACCGTGGTGAGGAGGTGTCCGCCGAGGTGATCGACGGCGATGCGTCCCGGGTGTTCGACCAGGCCGAGAATCGCCTCCATGCACAGAAGGCCCTCCTCGTCCGTCTGCTGGGAGACCGGTCGTGACCGTCAAGCGGCGGCGTCAGCAGGTCCTGCGCCAGCTGATCACCGAACGCGGGCTGGCCTCGCAGGCACATGTCGTCGAGGCGCTCGCCGAGGCCGGCTTCGACGTGCACGAGGCGACCGTGAGTCGCGACCTCGCCGAGGTCGGCGCGGTCAAGGTCCGGGGTCCCGACGGCACCCCCGTCTACCGCCTCGCGCCACGACCCGGACCGTCGTCCGTCGATCGTCTCGACGAGACGCTCCAGCAGTTCGTCACCCGCATCGCGGTGAGTGGCAACCTCGCGGTCCTGCGCACGCCGCCCGCGTGTGCGCACCCGGTGGCCTCGGCGATCGACAACGCTGAACTGGTCGACGTCATCGCCACGGTTGCCGGTGACGACACCGTGCTCGTCGTCGCGAGTGAGGCCTCCAGTGGCCAACTCCTGGCGGCGGACTTCGCCCGACGCACGGGGCTCACCCCACCCTGAGCCCACCCTGACCTCGTCCGATCACCACGTTCGTCCTCCAAGGAGACACACATGAGCAGGCCCCGAATCGTCCTCGCCTACTCCGGCGGGCTCGACACCTCCGTCGCCATCGAGTGGCTGA
>JBBDIX010000077.1:0-12710 GCA_040880235.1 Nitriliruptoraceae bacterium | reverse complement strand
ATGACATCGACGACGACCACACCATCCGATCCGAACACGAAGGGCGCGGCGAGACGTGGCGTCGCCGTGCTCGGTGACCGCGTTCTGGTGGCGCCTCCCGGGGACGCGGAACGACGCTCGAAGGGCGGGATCGTCATCCCTGCGACCGCAGCGTCGATCGACCGCAAGGGCATCTGGGGTGAGGCCATCGGTGTCGGCCCGCACGTCCGCCAGGTCGGGGTCGGCGACGACGTGCTCTACCTCCCCGAAGACGCGATCGAGGTCGACGTCCAGGGGGACGCGTACCTGATCGTGCGCGAGCGCGATGTCCACGCGGTTGGGTCCACGCGCCGGGACGGAGCAACCGGGCTCTACCTGTGACCGATGCCGACGTCGCGTCCACGGCCACGGGCCCGCCACCGGGCATGCGCGTGCGGTTGTCCTCCAACGAGTCCCCGTTCGGACCGTCTCCGTTCGTGGTCGAGGCCGTCCGCGACGTGGCCGCGCGTGCGCACATCTACCCCGACGACCAGTCGCGGGCGTTGCGTGAGGCCCTGGCCGAGGTCGACGCGGTCGACGTCGAGCAGGTGACGGTTGGCACCGGGTCCACCGCGGTGCTGATGGACACGATCGCCCATGCGACGCACGACGGTGGAGACGTCGTCGCGTTCGAGGCGTCGTTCGTCGTGTATCGCCTTGCCGCGTCCAACGCCGGAGCCCCCTACGTGGAGGTGCCGATCGACCTCGTGGGTGCCGGCAACCGCCGCCGGTGGCGTCGAGACGTCGAACGCCTGCTCGACGCGGTGACCGACGACACCCGCGCCGTGGTGATCGACAATCCGGGCAACCCCACAGGTTCTCACCTCACGGGCGACGAACTGGGTGCGCTGGTCAGCGGACTCCCCGAACACGTCACGATCATCATCGACGAGGCCTATCACCACTTTGCGTCGGGCCTGGAGGGATACGAGACGGTCGCGGCGCTCGGACTCGAGCACCCCCGGCTCGTGGTCGTGCGGACGTTCTCCAAGGCGCACGCCCTCGCCGGGCTGCGGGTGGGCCACGCCACGGGTCCACCGGACCTGATCAGGGCGGTGGACGCGCGTCGTGGGCGGTTCAACGTGACCGCGACCGCGCAGGCGGCGGCGCTCGCCAGCCTGCACGACGAGGCACACCTCCAGCGGGCCATCCAGGGCACGCTCGCCGGGCGCGAACGGATGGCCACAGGGCTCGGGGCGATCGGTGTTCCGTTCATCGAGGGTCTTGGCAACTTCGTGGTCGTCGACGCCCGCGGCCCGGCAGGGCCGGCGATCGACCGATGTGCCCGCCACGGGATCGGGGTGCGCAGCATCGCTCCGTACGGGCTGCCGGAACACGTGCGTGTCTCCGTCGGCACGCCCGACGAGGTCGACGCGTTCCTCGCGGCCGCGCCCGAGGCGTTCGGGTGAGTACCCGGCCGGGCGTGACGTCGATGACCGCACGCGGACTGTGTGTCGCGCTGTGTCTGGTGCTGTTGCTCGTCGCCTGTGACGAGGGAGCGATCAACGTGGCCGATGCGGCCACCGCGACGCCCCCTCCGCGCGACGCCGTGCTGGAACCGGGCGGCTGGCCCGAGGCAGCGGCATGGATCCGTCGGGAGAACGAACTCGGCCGGCCCGTGCTCGTGAACATCTTCGCGAGCTGGTGCATTCCGTGTCGGCGCGAGATGCCCCTGATGGTCGAGGCTGCGACCTCTCACCCGGACATCGCGTTCCTGGGCATCGACCATCTGGATCAGATCGACGCGGCCACGTCGTTCGTGCAGGAGATGGACATCGAGTTCGCGACCCTCCACGACGTCACGGGCGACGTCGCCGCGGCGATCGGCGCGCGGGGCATGCCCACGACGGCCATGTTCGACCGCGACGGGCGCCTCGTCGCGCACCACACCGGTGAGGTCACCGCGAGCCAGCTCGACAACCTGCTCGATGCCGTCGACTGATCGAGGTCAGGCCCGGAGACGGTCGCGCACGAGCGCAGAAACGCGCGCTCCGTCGGCACGCCCGGCGACCTCGGCCATGACCGGCTTCATCACCTGTCCCATCGCGGACGGCCCCTCGGCGCCGACCTGTCTGACGACACGGTCGACGATCGCCGCCAGTTCCTCGTCGGCCAGCTGGGCCGGAAGGAACTGCTCGTACAGCGCGGCCTCGGCCGATTCGCGGTCGGCCTGTTCCGACCGTCCGGCGTCGGCGAAGGCCTGCGCGGCCTCTCGGCGCCGCTTGACCTCGGTCGTCAGCACCTGGATCACCACGGTGTCGTCGAGCCGTCCCTGGGGACCGAGACCGTCCGCGACTGCCCGGTTCTTGAGTTCAGAGATGGCCATGCGCAGTGCGGACATGCGGTCGCGGTCGCGCGCCTTCATCGCGGTGCGCAGTTCGGCGTCGATCGTGTCGTGGAGGCTCACGCGGGTCCATCCTCGTTCGGGGTCGAGAGTGGTGGTCGCCGTGCACGGTATGGCCCGACCCGGCGTCGGTCAGGCACTGCGGTGCAGGGCGAGTTCCGCGGCGAGCACGTGCATCACCGGGCCCATCCGCAGGTCGAACACCCGATCGGCCATACCCATCAGGGTGGTGACGAGGTCGGGGAACTGTGTACGCACGTCGGCCGGGATCATGACGTCGACACTGTGGCCCGTCAGTCGTGTCGGGTCGACGACGCCTGCGAACCGGTACCCGCGTGCCTCCAGGGTGTCGATGGCGGGCACGAGCACGGGATGGCCGACCGACACGGTCAGGGTGCGTCCTGCAGGGGCCGGCGGCAGAAGGTCCGCCCACGACGCGTCGTCGACCGGAATGCGCACGAGGACCGCGCCGTCACCGGCAGGGGAACGCGTGACTCTGGTCTTCACGGGGAGCTCACTGGTCGTACGGTCAGGCCGCATCGTCGCAGCCCGGGGTTGCCGAGTCACGCATCCGCTGCGCCCGTGACGAGCCACGGTCGTGACCGGACCCGAGGACCTCGTCGTACGATCGCCGGACCCTCGCCCCCAGGAGTCACCGCATGGCCCGTGTCGCCGTCATCGGGGCGGCGGGCTTCACCGGACACCTGATCGTCGACGAGGCCTGTCGCCGCGGGCACGACGTGGTCGCGGTGGCCCGTCATCCGGAACGACGTCCAGCCGTGTTGGCCCGAGACTCCGCGGGTTCGATCGAGGCGCGCGTGGCGGACGTCGACGACGCGGGCGCACTCCGCGCGGCGCTCGAGGGAGTCGACGTCGCGATCAGCGCGGTCGGGCCGTTCGTCCGGTTCGGTGCTGCCGTCGTCGATGCCGCTGTGGACCTCGGCATCGACCTCGTGGACGTCGCCGGCGAACAGGTGCATCTGCGACGCCTCGTCGAAGACTCGCCTCGACTCGCCCGCGCGGGTGTCCGGGTCGTGTCGGCCGCGGGGTTCGACTCCATGCCCGGCGACCTGCTCGCAAGGCGCGCCGGGGACGCAGCCGTCGAACCACGCGAGGTCCACGTCACCTACCACGTCGGCGGCCCGGCGCGCAGCCGCAGGGTCTCGGCCGGGACACGGCGGTCCGTCGCAGAGGCGGTGGGCAGGCCGTCGTGGGCCTTCGTCGACGGCGAGCTCGTGGACGAACTGATTGCGCAGGAACGCCGTCTGGCCTGGTTCCCCCGGCCGGTCGGGCCGCGCCATGCGGTGGGGATTCCCGGAGGAGAACCGCTCATCGTCCCCCGGTACCTGCCCACGGTCCGGACCGTCCGCACGTATCTGGCGATGGCCTCCTGGCGCGCGGAGATCCTGCAGGCCCTCTCGGGTGCGACCCGTGTCGCGTGGGTTCGTCGCCGCGTCCGTGCGCATCTCGTGCAACCACGCGCGGATCCGAGCACGCAGGAGCGTGCCTCGACCCGGTGGGCGGTGGTCGCCGAGGCGTCGGGCGCCCGCGGGGTCGCGCGTGGCTGGGCACATGGCCATGACGTCTACGGGCTGAGTGCCGTGACGGCCGTGCTGGCGGCTGAACGTGTGGGGGCGGCCGAGCCTGGTCTACGCAGCCCCGCAGAGCTTGGCGATGCGGGCGATCTGCTCGATGAACTCGCGCGGCGCAGTGATCTGCGGTGGTCGCTCGTACGGCCCTCGTAGGGACACCCTGTGGCAGGTTCGATACGTTCGGGTCACGACATCTCGGAGGTCCACCATGGCTTCAGGACGCTCACGACGACTGCGGCGACGCGTCGCACGCGGTGCCGACGATCTCCGTGACCGGTTCGCGGCGATCGGTACGACCGCGGCGGACCTCGCTGGCGAGGTCCCGGGTCAGCTCCAGCAGCTGCCCGAACGGCTCCAGCGCGTGCCGGGGCACGTCGAGCAGGCCAGGGCGGCGGTCGAGGATCGACTCGAGCGCGCGGAGCCGTATGTGCGGCGGGGAGGCGTCGGCGTGCTCGCTGGAGCGCAGGCCCTGATCGGGGTGGCCGTCGCGATCCCGCGCCTGGTCAGCAGAGCACTGACCATTGCACGAGTGCTGACGGAACGTGCCGAGGTCGCCTCCGACCGCGGCCACGAACTGGCCGAGCGAGCACGTGACCTCGCGAACCGGGTCGAGCCATCCCGTCGGCAGCGCCGCCGCCGGCGCATGCGCGGGGGAGTGCTCGTCGCCGCAGGATTCGCTGCGGGGTTCGTCCTCGGGTGGATCATGGCCGACGCGAAGGGACTTGCCGCTCAGGAACGTGATCGACAGACGGCTCTCGGCCACGCCGAGGAGGTCGCGCGTCGCGACGCCGAGGATGCGCAGGCAGAGCCGGCCACGCCGCGTCTCGTGCACGAGGGGGGACCACGTCGGGTCACCGTGATCGAGGGTGGAACCCCGGCCCGGTGACGTCCCGTCTGCTCGCGGACACCGAAGAGCTGCACGGGGAGGTGGTCGGTGTCTGGTTCCGCGATGACCGCTCCGGCTTCGCGGTCATCGAGGTCCAGGCCGATGGTGACGCCGAAGGCGTGCGGTGCACCGGTCCGCTCGCCGCAGCCGTCGAGGGCCAGGTGCTGCGCCTCGTGGGTCGATGGGCCGACGACGATCGGTGGGGTGCGACGTTCGAGGCGGTGTACTACGAGCTTCCCACACCTCGCTCCCTCGATGGTCTGACGGCACACCTGCGTGGTCCCGAGTTCGTCGACGTCGACCGCAGCGACGTGGAACGCGTCGTGGAACGGTTCGGACTCGACACCCCCGACGTGGTGACCCACACACCCCAGCGACTCGTGGACGAGGCGGGACTCTCTCGCGCGTCCGCTGAGCGCCTGCACGATGCCTGGATCGCGAGCACGGCGCTACCGCAGCTGTTCCAGCTCGTGGCGGACGTCGGGTGGCCGGCTGAGGCCGTCCGGTCCGCGCACGACCACTTTGGCGCACGGGTGCTCGACGTCGCGCGCGACGAGCCGTACCGACTCCTCTCCGCGCCCAGGGTTCGGTTCGTGCACGTCGACCGGCTCGCCCGTCGTCGGGGCACACCACCGGACGATCCGGATCGCCTTGCTGCGGGTGCCTGCGCGGCGGTCGGCGCCGCCCGACGAGATGGCCACGAGCACGCGCCCCGCCACGAGCTCGTGCAGGCGTCGTCGCGACTGCTGGGCGTGGATCCCATCATCGCGTCCACCGGGATCGACCGGGCGCTGACCGAGGGACGTCTGGTCGCGGACGTCGTCGATGCCACCGATGTCGTCACCACACCCGCAGCGATCGCCACCGAACGCTCGCTCGCCGACGCGTTCGTGGCCCTCGTGCGGGGGACGACGTCGCGTCTCACCGCGGCGGCGGACCGGGAGGGTGTGGCAGACGACCTCACCGACGACCAGCGACGGGCCGTGCAGGGCATCGTCGATCATCGGGTGTCCGTCCTGACCGGTGGCGCCGGCACCGGCAAGACCCGCACGCTCGAGGAGGTCGTGCGGGTCGTCCTGGCAGCGGGACTGGAGATCGCGCTCTGTGCTCCGACGGGACGCGCCGCACGGCACCTCGAGGCGGTCACCGGTGCCGCCGCATCCACGATCCATCGCCTGCTGGAGGCGAGGCCGGACGGTGACGGAGGTTTCACCTTCTCGTACGGCGTCGACCGTCGGCTTCCCCACGACCTGGTGGTCGTGGACGAGGTGTCGATGTGCGACACCTCGCTGACGAACCACCTCGTGCAGGCCGTGGACGTGGGCAGTCACCTCCTGCTCGTCGGGGATGCCGAGCAGTTGCCCTCGGTGGGGCCGGGCAACGTGCTTCGCGACGTCATCGCCTCCGGGGTCGTGCCGACGTTCCGGCTCGAACAGATCCATCGGCAGGCGGCCCGCAGTCGTATCTCCGGGCTGGCGCGGGAGATCCTCGAGGGCCGTGTGGGCGACCTGCCGGGTGTGGACGGCGACGTGTACTTCGCCGAGGAGTCCGACACGCGCGCCGTGGCCGACCGTGTCGTGCGAGCAGTCGTCGAGCGCGCCCCGGAACACCTCGGTGTCGACTCGGACGACGTCCAGGTGCTCGCACCCATGTACGGAGGTCCGGCCGGGGTCGACGGGCTCAACGCGGCCCTGCGCATGGCCCTGAATCCCCCGACCGGTCGGGCCGTGGCGGGGTTCGAGGTCGGCGATCGGGTCATGGCGACACGCAATGACGTGGAACGCCAGGTCGCGAACGGAGACATCGGCAGGGTCGCGGACGTCGACCTGCGTGACCGTGTCCTGACGGTGTCGATGCCGACCGGCGACGTCGAGTATCCCGCGGCTGCGTGTCGGGACCTCGTGCACGCCTGGGCGGTCACCGTCCACAAGTCGCAGGGCGGGGAGTGGCCGGTGGTCGTGCTCGTCGTCGACGGGGCCCACCGGCGCATGCTCCACCGCAACCTGTTGTACACGGCGGTCACGCGCGCTCGTGACGCACTGGTGATCGTCGGGCAGCGCCACGCCGTCGCCACGGCCGCAGCGACGGTGGACTCGGCGGCGCGTCACACGGGGCTCACGGCCCGGCTCGTCGATGCCTCTCGACGACCGCAGTAGCCTACGCCGCGTGAACCTGCTCGATGGCGACTACGACACCGGCGGCTTCTTCGACGAAGTCTTCCACGACGATGGCTCGGTACGTCCGCACTACGTCGCGCTCGCCGAACGGTTCGCCCGCCTCACCGGCGAGGACCTCGCCAGTCGGGAGCGGTTGCGAGACGGCATCTTCCGCACGCAGGGCATCACCTTCACCGTCTATGGCGACGACGACGGGATCGAACGCACGTTTCCGATGGACATGGTGCCGCGGATCATTCCCGCCGACGAGTGGGTCGCCATCGATGCCGGCGTCGTGCAACGAGTGACGGCCCTGAACCGATTCCTCGACGACCTGTACGTCGGCGAGCAGGCGGCGATACACGACGGCATCGTGCCCCGTTGGCTGGTCGAGACCGCCGACGGGTTCACGCGACAGGCCTTCGGCATCCCGATGCCCCACGCCGCACGGTGCCTCGTGTCAGGTGTCGATCTCGTGCGGGACCACGAGGGCACGTACCGGGTCCTGGAGGACAACCTGCGCAACCCGTCCGGGATCTCCTACGTGCTCGAGAACCGTGCGGCCATGACCCGTGTGCTTCCGAGGGCGTTCGCTGCGCACCACGTGCGCCCCGTGGATCACTACGGTCCGGTGCTCCTCCGAGCGCTCCGGTCGGTCGCCCCGCGCGCAGCCGGAGAACACCCCGTCGCCGTCGTGCTCACCCCGGGCATCTACAACGCCGCCTACTTCGAGCACGTCTTCCTCGCTCGTCAGATGGGCGTCGAACTCGTCGAGGGCCGCGACCTGGTCGTCGACGAACACGTCGTGTACATGCGCACGACGCGCGGACTCCAGCGTGTCGACGTGATCTACCGCCGGATCGACGACCAGTTCCTGGATCCCGTCGTGCTGCGCGCGGACTCGGTGCTCGGTGTGCCCGGGCTGCTCTCGGCCGCGCGCGCCGGCAACGTCACGATCGCCAACGCCGTGGGCAACGGGGTCGCCGACGACAAGGCCGTCTACGCCTTCGTGCCCGACCTGATCCGGTTCTACCTCGGCGAGGACCCGATCCTGCCGAACGTCGACACCTACCTGCTCTGGGACCCGGAACATCGCGCGGAGGTGCTCGACCGCCTCGGAGAACTCGTCGTGAAGCCCGTGGCGGCGTCGGGTGGCTACGGGATGCTCATCGGTCCACACGCGTCCGACGAGGACGTGGAGCGATTCCGGG
The DNA here is from genome assembly GCA_040880235.1 of Nitriliruptoraceae bacterium. GTDB lineage: Bacteria > Actinomycetota > Nitriliruptoria > Nitriliruptorales > Nitriliruptoraceae > JBBDIX01. The sequence continues at coordinate 4,503 of JBBDIX010000077.1, read as the reverse complement.
TCCAGATCGAGGCCGATCCGCGGGGCTACATCGCCCAGGAGGTCGTGGCCCTGTCCCGCCATCCCACGCTGGTCGACGGGCGTCTCGAGGGTCGACACATCGACCTGCGGCCCTTCGCGATCGCGGGTGAGTCGATCCAGGTCATTCCCGGCGGTCTCACGCGGGTCGCGCTTCGGGCAGGTTCCCTGGTGGTGAACTCCTCGCAGGGCGGGGGGTCGAAGGACACCTGGGTGCTTGCTGGCGAACCGGTGGACCGCATCGATGCAGACGTGCAGGAGGTCCCCGAACGCTCCGATTCCGCTCGCGTGACGCAAGGGGTGTGACGTGCTGGCACGACTCGCGGAGAACCTCTTCTGGGCCGGTCGCTACGTCGAGCGGGCGGAGGACACGACCCGCATCGTCGACGTCACCTACCACACCCTGCTGGAGTCGCCGCCCGCGGAGATCGAGCACACGTGGAGGCAGGTGCTCGACGTCCTGAGTCTCACCGACGAGTACGACGGCGAGCTCGACGGGGACCGGGTCGTCGAGTTCCTCGTGCTCGACCGGGACAACTTCGGGTCGATCCACACCTCCATCGCCAACGCGCGGCACAACATCCGCAGTGTCCGTGAACTGGTGTCCACGGAGCTGTGGGAGGTCGTCAACGATCTCTTCCTGATGCTGAACTCACGCGATCTGCGCAATGACCTCATCGAGCAGCCCTACGAACTCTTCGGGCAGCTGCGCCGGGCGTGCATGACGATCTACGGCGTGTCGAGCGAGACGATGCCCCGGGACGACGGCTGGCGCATCATGGCGCTCGGCCGACTCCTCGAACGTGCGGAGATGACGTGCCGGCTGATCGACGTCCGGTATGCGCAGCTCGTCGATCTCGGGGGGCCGTCCGTGCGCCTGTGGACGACTCCTGCCAACGAGGACGAGGCGCGTGCACAGGCGGACGAGGCGAGTGAGGCCCTGCAGAAGTTCGCCCAGGGTGCGGATCGGGCCGACTTCCACCAGTGGGTCGCCGTGCTCAAGTCGGCGTCGGCACTCGAGGCCTACCGGCGGCGGTACCGCGCGTCGATGGACCCGGCAGACGTCGTCGAGTTCCTGCTCCTCGAGCCGGACCTCCCTCGGAGCGTCCTGTCCTGCCTGATGGGGGCCATGCGCCAGCTGGAGGTCCTGTGCGGGACCCAGCCCACCGCCTCGTCTCGGCGGCTCGGCCGGACCGTGGCGTCACTCCAGTACCGTGACGTGGCGGAACTCTTCGAGATCGGGCTTCACGACCTGCTCGAGTCGCTCCAGGAGGAGATTGCCGCCGTCGCGGACGGTGTCGCCGACGAGTTCTTCCGCCACCATCCGGGTGGCCCGCTGCGCGTGGTCGGTGCAGGGTGACCCCGCGACGGAGCGTGCATCCATGCGTCTGAACATCCGGTACCTGACGCGGTTCGACTACGCGGAACCCGTGTCCGAGTCCCAGAACGAACTGCGGGCCTGCCCAGCGACGGACCAGCACCAGCAACTCGTGCACTACGACGTCACGGTGTCGCCGTCGTCCCGCGTGGCCTCCTACCTGGACTACTGGGGCACACGCGTCGACACGTTCGGGATTCGCCAGCGACACGACCACCTGGAGGTGGTCGCGGAGGCAACGGTCGACACCCTTCCGGCGGACGAGATCGAACCCGGCGTCTCGCTGACAGACGTGCGGGCGACGCGGTTTCGCGACGAGCACTTCCCGTTCCTGCAGCCCTCGCCGCACGCGGACTGGGGCGACGCCGTCACGGCGGCCGCACAGCAGACCGTCGCCGGCTGCGGCGACGACGCCGTCGCCGCGGTGCTCGCGATCCATGAGCGCGCCGCTGACCTCGACTATGAACAGGGACGTACCTACGTCGGGGTCGACGTCGACCGGGTGTTCCAGGCCGGAGCAGGGGTCTGCCAGGACTTCGCACACCTGGCCGTGGCGATGTATCGAGCGGTGGGCATCCCTGCACGCTACGTCTCGGGCTACCTGTTCACCATCGACGACTCGTCGGGCGAGGACACGGCCGAGGACGAGGTCGAGGTGCAGACGCACGCCTGGGTCGAGGTGGCGCTGCCCGGTCGCGGCTGGTGTGCGTTCGATCCGACGAACCGGCAGACCGTGAGCGAACGACACGTGACGATCGGGCGGGGTCGCGACTACGAGGACGTCGCGCCGCTGCGCGGGGTGTTCAACGGATCGACCGATCACGAACTGCTCGTGCGCGTGACGATGCGGCGGCTCTCCCACCAGCCAGCGATGCCGACGTTCGGTTCGGGTCTGCGACGACCGCACCGGCAGCCGCAACCGCAACCGCACCCGCAGCACGAGCAGCAACAGCAGCAGTGACCGGGCGTCCGCTCACGCCGGCACCCCGTGCCTGACCAGCCCCGGATTGCACCGCGCGCGTCTCCCTCGTACTATGTCAACGAAGATGTTGAGAAACTCCGAGCGAGGAAGTCCGCATGGTGCCCGCAGCGTCGGTCAGCGACCGGGACACGTCCGTCTCGTTCGTCGGGCTGCTCGGTGAGGCTCGTGCGACGATCGTGCGTCGCCTGCGCAGGGAGCCCGGCCGGACGGTCGCGGAGCTGGCAGACGGGCTCGGGGTGTCGACGGTGGCCGCCCGGCGGCACCTGGCGATCCTCGAACAGGAGGGCCTGGTCACGTCGACGTCGGTGAACCAGGGCAGGGGCCGTCCCGTCCAGCGTTGGGACCTCACCGACGCCGTAGGGCATCTGCTGCCACACCGCTACGATGCGTTCGCTGCCGAACTGCTGGCGTTTCTCGTCGAACGACACGGACCCGACGTCTTCCGTGAGTTCCTGCGGTGGCGCATGGAACGTGAGGTCGCGGGACTGTCCGAGGCGGTCACGGCCGAAGGTCTGCACGAACGACTGGACCAGCTGAGTGCGGTGCTGTCGCGCGCCGGGTTCGATGCCTCGGTCGAACGGGACGGGCCCGTGTTCACCCTGATCCAGGGAAACTGTGCGATCGAGGACGTGGCCCGTGAGCACCCCGAGGTGTGTGCCTACGAGGCGGCGAGCTTCTCGAAGGTGCTCGGACGCGACGTGAGCATCTCGCGACGTACCACCATGGCCTCGGGTGCACACGAGTGCGTGTGCACCGTCGCCCCACGATCGTCCGATGACGGTCACGACCTGCAGCACGCCTCGACGCCGGGTGTTCCGGCCGAGGCATCCAAGACCGATGGAGGAGTCCGACGGTGAGCCAGACCGAGATCGAACTGCCAGTCAGCGACGCACGCCGGGAACAGGCGGCCGTCGCCGACGAGCTGAGCGAGTACAAGTTCGGCTGGGCCGACCGGGACGACGAGTACTCGTTCACCTCTGAGCGCGGCCTCGACCGTGAGAAGGTCGCGGCGATCAGCGAGCGCAAGGATGAGCCCGCATGGATGCTCGACCTGCGACTGCGCGCCTACGAGGCCTACCGTCGCCGTCCGATGCCGAACTGGGGCGCGGACCTCACCGGCATCGACTTCGAGAACATCTACTACTACGTCGAGGCGTCGGAGAAGCAGGCCAACACGTGGGACCAGCTGCCGCCGGAGATCCTCGAGACCTACGAGAAGCTGGGCATCCCGCAGGCCGAGCGCGAACGACTGATCGCGGGTGTCGCGGCCCAGTACGAGAGCACCGTGCTGTACCACAAGGTCCGCGAGGACCTGGAACAGGAGGGCGTGATCTTCCTGGACACCGACACGGCGCTCCGGGAGCACGAGGACCTGTTCCGCGAGCACTTCGCGACCATCATCCCGCCGAACGACAACAAGTTCGCCGCGCTCAACACCGCGGTGTGGTCCGGTGGTTCCTTCATCTGGATCCCCGAGGGCGTCAAGGTCGACATGCCGCTGCAGGCCTACTTCCGCATCAACAAGCAGAACATGGGCCAGTTCGAGCGCACGCTGATCATCGCCGAGCCGGGTTCGTACGTGCACTACGTCGAGGGCTGCACGGCCCCGATCTACTCGTCCGACTCGCTGCACTCCGCCGTGGTGGAGATCCTGGTGAAGCCGGGTGCGAGGGTGCGCTACACGACGATCCAGAACTGGTCGAACAACGTCTACAACCTGGTCACGAAGCGCGCCGTGGCCCAGCGTGACGCCACCATGGAGTGGATCGACGGCAACATCGGGTCCAAGGTCACCATGAAGTACCCCGCGGTCTGGTTGACCGGGGAGGGCGCCAAGGGCGAGGTGCTGTCGGTCGCGTACGCCAACGACGGACAGCATCAGGATGCCGGTGCCAAGATGGTGCACGCCGCGCCGTACACGACCTCGAACATCCTGTCGAAGTCGATCTCCAAGGGCACGGGGCGGACGAGCTACCGCGGACTGGTCGCCATCAACGAGGGTGCGCACCACGCGAGGGCGGCGGTCAAGTGCGACGCGCTCATGCTCGACGACACGTCGCGCACCGACACGTACCCGTACATGGAGATCGAGCAGGAGGACGCCACGATCGAGCACGAGGCCACGG
>JBBDIX010000076.1:0-2227 GCA_040880235.1 Nitriliruptoraceae bacterium | reverse complement strand
ACACCGGCGAGGATGAGCCACGGACCGATCATGAGCACCTCGGTGGCGCCGATGAACGGCATGAGCTCGACGTCGCGTGACAGGTTGCCGGCGATCCTCGGCACGGATCCGTACAGCATGCCCCACGACACCAGCGCGCCGAGCAGCCCGGCGAACACGCCCTCGAACACGAACGGCAGGCGGATGTACCAGTTGCCGGCACCGACGAGCTTCATGATCTCGGTCTGCTCGCGCCGGGCGAACGCTGCCAGTCGGATCGTGTTGGCGATGAGCACCCCGGCGGCGACGAGCTGGATGAGGGCCACGACGAGCGCGCCGTTGCGCACGACGTCGGTGAAGTTGAGGAACTGGTCGAGCACCTGACGCTGGTCGACGATCTCCTCGACGCCCGGATAGGCCGCGAACTGTTCCGCGATGACCGCGAACAGGGAGGGATCGTGGAGTCGCACCCGGAACGACGCCGGAAGGATGTCCGGATCGACCGACTCGACGAGATTCGGCTGGTCCCGGAACAGCTCGGTGAACCGTTCGTAGGCCTCCTGCTTCGACTCGTAGAACACCTCGGCGACGACCGGCTCGGACTCGAGCTCCTCGCGGAGCTGTTCCTGCTGCGTCTCGGTGATCGCCGGGCAGGTGCTGCCGTCACACAGGAAGATGGAGACCTCGACCTTGCCGACCCAGTCGTCGGTCGCCAGGTCGACCTGCTGGCTGAGCAGCAGGCTCGCCCCGAGCAGGGTGAGCGACACGGTCACCGAGAGCACGACGGCGACGGTCATCATCAGGTTGCGCCGCAGCCCGTTGAGGGCCTCGGCCAGGATGTAGCGCCACCTCGCGGACATTCAGTGCTCCTCGGAACAGGTGCCGGCCGCCGTCGACGGTCGCGCTCGTCCCCACATGGTTGGTTCAGCCGGTGTAGCCGTAGACACCGCGCGACTGGTCCCGCACGACGAGCCCGTTCTCGAGTTCGACGACGCGACGGCGCATCGAGTCCACGATCTGCTGGTCGTGCGTCGCCATGACGACCGTTGCACCCGTGCGGTTGATCCGGTCGAGCAGCTTCATGATGCCGACGGAGGTCGTGGGGTCGAGGTTCCCGGTCGGCTCGTCACACAGCAGGATGCGGGGGTTGTTCACGAACGCGCGCGCGATCGACACACGCTGCTGCTGCCCGCCGGACAGCTCGTGGGGCAGCGCGTCCTTCTTGGCGTCGAGCCCGACGAGGTCGAGGACCTCCGGGACACGACGATCGATCTCCTTGCGGGTCCGACCGATCACCTCGAGGGCGAAGGCGACGTTCTCCGACACGGTCTTGCCCGGCAGCAGCTTGAAGTCCTGGTACACGTAGCCGATCTCGCGACGCAGGGCGGGAAGCTTCCAGGAACGCAGGGTGGCGAGGTTCTTGCCGGCGACCCAGATCTCCCCCCCGTCCGGGTGCTGCTCACGCGTGAGCAGCTTCATGAACGTCGACTTGCCGGACCCGGACGGGCCGACGATGAAGACGAACTCGCCCTTGCCGACGTCGAGGGTCATGTCGTCGAGGGCGACGACCTCGTCACGGTTGCCGCGCTTGTAGGTCTTGGTGACGTTCTGGAGCCTGATCATGGCTGCTCGCGATCCATCGCCGGTGGTTGCGCCGCGGGGGGTGGGCGGCCGGTTGGCGCGTCCGTCGGGCCCACGTGCATGTTGCGGGTGGCCGGCGGGGCTCCGCGCTCACCCCGACCGTCGGCGGAGACTACCCGAGCCCCCGGGGCGTCCCGGGGAGGCTCGACCACCGTCCAACGGCCGGGGGCGGCGATCACGACGGCTGGGTCGCCTCCCGGACCCGATTGCGCAGCTGTGCTTCGATGAGGGCGTCCAGGTCGCCGTCGATGACCCCGTGCACGTTGCCGGACTCGTAGTCGCTGCGCAGGTCCTTGACCATCTGGTACGGGTGCAGCACGTAGCTGCGGATCTGGGACCCGAAGCCCACGTTCTTGACCGCACCACGCAGTTCGTCGAGTTCGTCCGCCCGCTTCTGTCGCTCGAGTTCGGCGAGCTTGACCTTCAGCACGCGCAGGGCCACGGCCTTGTTCTGGTGCTGCGACTTCTCGTTCTGACAGCTGACGACGATCCCGGTGGACAGGTGGGTGATGCGCACCGCCGAGTCGGTGGTGTTGACGCTCTGGCCGCCCGGACCGGAGGAGCGGTAGACGTCGACGCGGATGTCCTCGTCGGCGACCTCGATCTC
>JBBDIX010000075.1:0-14027 GCA_040880235.1 Nitriliruptoraceae bacterium | reverse complement strand
GTCGTGACGTCGGCGGTCAGCCGAGGTCGCGGACCACGATCTGCGGCGGATCGAACGCGCGCACGGGTGGCAGCGATCCCTTGAAGCGTTCGACCTCGACCAGCGTGGTGTTCGAACTGGGCCCCTGCGCCAGCGACGAGGTGCCGATGTCGAGCGTCACGGCGTTCGGGTTGCCATGGACCTCGAGGCTGTCAGGCGCCGAGGGGTCCTGCGGGTCGAACCACGCGCCGGTCGACAGGGACACCACCCCGGGCATGATCTCGTCCGTCACGACCGCGCCGGCGAGGCAGGCACCACGTTCGTTGAACAGGCGCACGACGTCACCGTCCCGGATGCCCCGAGCCTGCGCGTCGTCGGCACTGATCAGGACCGGCTCGCGCTCCTGCACCTTGTTGTCGCGACTCGCATCGCCGTGGTCGTACTGGCTGTGCAGCCGCGTCGATGGCTGGTTGGAGCACAGGTGGAGGGGGAAGCGATCCGTGTGCGCCGACCCCAGCCACTCGGCCGGTTCCATCCAGGTCGGATGCCCGGGACAGTCGTCGTACACGAACGACTCGATGGTCGTCGAGTGGATCTCGAGGCGCCCGGACGGCGTACGCACCGGATTGGTGTCCGGGTCGTCCCGCAGCCCTTCGTAGACGGTTGCACGGCGCGGGAGCCGATCGATGTCGACGGGCTCGCCGCCCTCCCAGAACGCGTCGAAGGGTGGCAGCATCACTCCGTGTTGATCGGCGGCCGTTCGGGTCTGCTCGTAGAGATGGGCGATCCACTCGTCGGTCGTTCGTCCCTCCGTGAACGCGTCGGCCACCCCAAGGTGCTGCGCGACGTCGCGCAGGATCTCGTGGTCGGTGCGCACCCCGGCGGGCGGCGACACGGCCGCGTACATCGGGGAGAGACGATGGTCTCCGTGCCCGCGCGCGATGTCGTCACGTTCGAGCATCGTCGCGACCGGCATCACGATGTCCGCGCGCTTCGCGAGCGGCGTCCACCACGGTTCGTGGACGATCACGGTCTCGGGCCGGTGCCACGCCTGCATGAGGCGGTTGAGATCCTGGTGGTGATGGAACGGGTTTCCGCCCGCCCAGTACACGAGCCGGATGTCGGGGTACGTGCGGGACTGCCCGTCGTAGTCGTAGCGCGTGCCCGGCTGGAGCAGCATGTCCGAGATGCGCGCCACCGGGATGAACGACCCGGTCGGATTGGTCCCCATCGGCACACCTGCGGTGTCGATGGGTGACCGAGGCATCCCGAGGTGGTGCATGGCACTCAGTCCGGCACCGAGACCGCCGCCGGGCCTGCCCATGCTTCCGGACATCGCCGCCAGTGTCATGGCCATCCAGTGCACCTGCTCACCGTGGTGCGCCCGCTGCAGCGCGTACGCCGCGGTGATCACCGAGCGGGAGGCGGCGACGTCCCGGGCGAGCCGGGAGATGACGTCGGCGTCCACACCGGTGATCGACGATGCCCACGCAGCATCCTTCGGCGTCCCGTCGGTCTCCCCGAGGAGGTACGCCTCGAAACGGTCCCACCCCTCGCAGCAGCGTTCGAGGAACTCGATGTCGTGCAGGCCCTCGGTGGCCAGGGTGTGGGCCATGCCGAGCATCAGAGCGACGTCGGTGTTGGGACGACACGCGACCCAGTCGCTGGAGACCCCCGTCGCGACGTCTCCCCGTTGAGGGCTGACGTTCACGAATCGCACGCCCGCCTCACGGCAACGCTCCTGCCACCGGGCGGCCTCATGGCTCGACACCCCGCCGCCGGTCACCTGCAGGTTCTTCTGGGGCAGACCTCCGAAGGCGACGACGAGTTCGCCGTGTTCCGCGATGTCGTCCCACGTGGGCGTGCCGTCCATCGCCTCACGCTTGCCGCCGGCGACCCGATCGAGGATGACGGACACGGCCGCACTGCTGTAGGTGTCACGGACGGTCGTGAACCCGCCGATCAGGTTCATGAAGCGGTGGAGCTGGCTCTTCGCGTGGTGGAAACGTCCGGCGGACGCCCATCCGTAGGAACCCGCGAAGATCGCCTCGTTGCCGTGCTGGGTGCGGACGCGGTCGAGCTCGCGGGCGATCAGCTCGACCGCCTCTGCGTGGGTGACCTCGACGAAGGGCTCGGCGCCACGCCGCCACGCGTCCTGTGCGCCCGACCCCGGTCCGTGCTCCAGCCAACCGGCACGCACCATCGGGGCCTGGATGCGCGTGTGGGATCGGTGCGCGGACACCATCCCCGGACCGATGGGTGACGGGTCGGGATCATCCGCGTGCGGCGTGATCCGCTCGATCTGCCCGTCGCGGACGTCGACGAGGTAGTCGCCCCAGTGGGTCGAGGTGCGTGTGGTCATGGATCGCCTCCCGGCGGAAGGGTAGCGCGAGGCGTGGTCAGGCCACCACGTCGGGCAGCAACGACGATCGCCCGGCCGCCGTCGCGCAGGGCGCGGCAGGCCGGGCGATCGGGGCCGAGGCGCGGCGTGCGCCCGGACCGACCTCTCGGGTCAGGCGTGCTGGGGCTGCAGGGTGTCGAGGCGCTGGTTCACGTCACGGATGCCGATTCCCAGCAGGACGAAGAGCACGCCCATGCCGATCGCCATGGCCGAGACCCCGAAGGCGAGGATGGAGGTGAACAGGGAGGCCTGCAGGAACGAGGAGTTCATCGCCGTCGCGCGCCGCGGGTCCTCACGGTCGAGCTCGGCGTAGGTCTGTCCCTCGGTGATCGTCAGCGTGTGCATGTCGATCACCTCGGCCTGCGCATACGCCGTGAACGGTCCGCGGACCTGCTTGCCCGCCATGCGTCCGCCATCCTCGGGGACCTCGATGCGCTGTTCGGCGAGCGTGGAGCTCACCATCGCCCAGGTGCCGATGCCACCCACGACGAGCAGCACGCCGAGGACGATCGCGGCGATGGAGGTGATCTTGCGGGAGATGTTCATGGTTCGTGTCCTCACTTCTGGTCGGTCGATCCGGTTGGCTCTCCGGGCCGGCGAGCATCCCGGGCCCGGCGCGCCGTCGTGCGACGGCATGTGCACAGAGTCTTCGGAATGGCGGCCGACGACGAGGGTCACAGGGCACCAGCCCGTGGGTCAAGGGTCCTGAACCGGTCGGGCACAGCGGCCCGGCCGGCTCACTTCTCGACCGGCACGCCCACGAGGCTTCCCCACTCGGTCCACGACCCGTCGTACACGCGCAGGTGGTCGTAGCCCAGCAGCTGGGTGGCGACGAACCAGACCATGCTCGCCCGATGTCCGAGCCGGCAGTACGCGACGACGTCGTCGGTCTGGTCCGGAGTGGCCTCGAACTCCGCGAAGAGCGCAGCCAGATCCTCACGCGAGCGGAACCGCCCGGTGTCAGGATCCATGAAACGTTCGTAGACGAGGTTGCGAGCGCCGGGGATGTGCCCGTGCCGGGTGGCCCCGTGATCCAGGCCCGTCCCGGCCTTCACCCGGCGCCCGTCGTACTCCTCCTCGACGCGCGCATCGAGGAGGCGCGGCGTGGCACCCTCGAGTGCCGCGAGCAGGACCTCACGATGGATCCGGCTGCGATCGTTGCGTGGCCAGTCGGGGATCGTTCGCTCCACCGGGGTCCCGAGCACCTCGTCGTGGCTGAGCGGCTGGCCGAGTGCCTGCCAGCCCTTCTTGCCGCCGTCGAGGACGTGGACGTTGGTCAGACCGCACAGTTCGGTGGCGATCCAGTAGACGTAGGTGGCGAACTGATTGCGCTGGCCGTACAGCACCAGGGTGGTGTCGTCCCCGACGCCCCGCTCACCGAGCCGCCGGGCCATCACGTCCGGCTGGGGAAACTGGCGTTGGAGATCGTCCCACGCGACGTCCTTCCAGTACCAGCCCTGGGCGCCGGGAATGTGCCCGGAGGTGTAGTCCGGGCGGTCCTTCTCGATCTCGACCTCTGCGACGACCACGGATGGGTCCTCGAGGTGGTCGGCCAGCCACTCCGGCTCAACGATCGGTTGCTTCTCCACGTTCGCGCCTCCTCGCACCGGCATGTCGGTCACGCCACGCGAACGACGACCTTACCCTCGGCTCCCTGTTCGACCATCTCGTGCGCAGCCACCACGTCCTCCAGGTCGTACTCCACGAACTCGAGGGGGCCGGCGACACCTTCCTCGAGCGCGGACGCGATGCCGCGTACGGCCGCGCGATGCTGATGGGCCTGCAGCTGGTAGACCATCATGAACCGCACGTCGACGTTTCGAACCGTGAGCAGCCGCATCGGCAGGACCGGATCCTCGTCTTCGCGGGCGTAGGCCACCACCGTCGCGCCGGGACTGAGCAGATCGGCGTACGTCCCGATGTTGCTCGCCAGCGCGACGTCGACCACGTGGTCGATGCCGTACGGAACGGCAGCCGCCAGGTGGTCGCGGTGATCCTCCGCGGTGTACCTCAGCACGTGGTGAGCTCCGCCACGTCGAGCGACGTCGGCCTTGGCCTCGGTGCTGACCGTCGCGATGACCCGCCCGCCGGCATGTCGGCCGAGCTGCACGGCGGCCAGCCCACAGGCGCCTGCTCCCCCGGTCACCAGTACCGTGCGTCCGAGCACTCCACCGCGGTCGAAGAGCGCGTGGTACGCGGTCATGTAGGGCACGCCCAACCCGGCTCCGGTGCGCGTGCTGACACCGTCGGGCAGGGCCATGGCCCGATGCTCCGCTACACACGTGTACTCCGCGGCCGTTCCGAAGGGGTCGTCCTTCGCTGCGTGGTGGATCCACACACGTTCACCGATGCGTGCCGCGTCGACCCCGTCTCCCACCTGATCGATCACCCCGCCGCCGTCCTGGTGCGGGATCCGGTGGCCGTCTTCGGGGAGGCCGACGCCGCTGACACGACGCTTGACGTCGCTCGGATTGACCCCCGACCACTCGATCCGGACGCGGACCTGACCGGGGCCGGGTGCCGGGTCTGGTACCTCCACCAGCCGCAGCACGTCGGCGGCGGCTCCAGTTCGGTCGTAGACGACGGCGCGCATGGGACACCTCGATGGCTGCGGACCGCCGTGATGGTGTCGATCTGGCCGAGGAGTCAGGCGTACTCGATCAGCAGGATCGCCTCTGCAGGACCATCGACGGCGGCGTATCGATGGGCCCGATCCCCGGCAAAGGACGCCAGATCGCCCGGATCGAGCGTGACCGTACCGTCGACGGGACCGACACGGAGTCGTCCCGAGGTCACGAGCACGTGCTCGACCGTTCCGGCCCCGTGGGCCTCCGCGTCGCGTTCCCCCTGGTCCCTGATGGTCACGGCGTACACCTCGACGCGTGCGCCGGACGGGGTGCTGGCGAGCAGGCGTGCGCGAAGCACGTCGTCGTCACTGCCGATGAGCGGCCCCTGGCCCGCACGCACGACCCGGACGTTCGACGTCGCCGGTTCGAGCAGCGCACCGAACGGCACGTCGAGCGCCCCGGCCAGGGCCCACAGGGTCTCGATGCCCGGGCTGGCCTGGCCGGACTCGATCGCGTGCAGTGTCGACTTGCCGATGCCGGCGGCGCGAGCGAGCTCTGCGAGACTTCGTCCATCCCGTGCCCGCAGGTCACGGACCGTCGACGCCATCCGGTCACGCAGGGCACTCGCGTCGACGCGGGCGTCCGGTCGCTTCCAGTCGAGGCCCATGCGCTGACTCCTGTCGCCATGGTCCGTCCGGCTGTCCGGCCGACCGGATCGTTGGTTCCGTGCGCCGTACGCGCACTGCACGGGCCCGATCTGCGTGCGCCGCCAACTGCGTGCAGAATACCGACCAATGCGTGCGCTGATCCGGACGAGACGATCGTCCCGCTCCCTCGATCCGGCCCTGTCCCGGGCACTGCCGGTGGGCGCCGCCGTGGGCATGTACGGCCTGTCCTACGGCGTGCTCGCGGTGAACGCCGGCCTGTCTCCCTGGCTGGCGACGCTGTCGAGCGTCCTCGTGCTCGCCGGTGGTTCGCAGTTCGCGTTCGTGGGCGTGATCGCCGCAGGGGGAAGTCCACTGCTCGGGGCCGCGAGCGGACTGCTGCTCAACGCGCGGTATCTGGCGTTTGGCTTCGCGATCGCTCCACACCTGCCCCGGGGACGGCTCTGGCGCCGCGCACTCGACGGATACCTCGTGGTCGACGAGTCCGTCGCTCTCGGGCTCGCGGGACCGCGCGACGAGGTGCCCCGCAGGTTCCGGCTGGCAGGGTGGACGGTCGTCACGACATGGATCGGCGCCACGGCCCTCGGGGCGTACGGCGGGCAGCTCATCGGGGATCCACGGACCTTCGGTGTCGATGCCGCGTTTCCCGCGGGATTCCTGGCCCTCCTGGCCCCGTGGCTTCGATCGACGTCGGGCCGTGTCGCGGCCGGGCTCGGTGCGGTGCTCGCCGTCGCCCTCACGCCCGTGACCCCGCCCGGAGTGCCGGTCATCGCGGCGGCCATCGGCGCGTTCGTCGCACTGCCCCTGCTGATGCGCGAGGAGCAGACATGACCGTGGTCGCACTGCTGCTGCTCGCCGTGGGCACGTACCTCATGAAGTTCGCCGGTCCGGCCATGGCGTCCGGACGGGAACTGCCGAGACGCACCCGACAGGTCGCACACCTGCTGCCGGCCGCACTGCTCGCCGCACTCGTCGCCAGCCAGACGTTCGGGGCCGGTACCGGGGTCGTGGTCGACGCCCGGGTCGTGGGCGTGGCCGCGGCGGCGATCGCGGTCGTACTGAGGGCCCCGTTCGCCGTCGTGGTCATCGTGGGTGCCGGGGTCACGGCACTGACACGGACCCTGTTCGGGTGGGGGTGACGGGACCGGGTCTCAGCGTGCCTGTTGCGCAGCAGCGTTGGCGAGGCGGTCGGCGTACTCGTTCCACTCGTGGCCCACGTGCGCCCGAATCCACCGTAGTTCCAGTTCCGGGCGTGCTCGCATGGCCTCGTACAGGCGCCTGACGAGGTCGAGGTTCTCGACCGGCCCGGTCCGGCGGCGCCATCCCCGTTGCTCCCACCCTGCGGCCCACTCGTTCACGGTCCGCACCGCGAGGTTCGAGTCGCTGTGGATGACCGTCGGTGTGCCGGCGGGAACGAGATCGAGCGCGCCAAGGATGGCCTGTAGTTCCATGCGGTTGTTCGTGGTGTCCGGGTCACTGCCCGAGACCTCGTCGATGACCACCCCGTCGATGACCCAGACGGCGGCCCAACCCCCGGGACCCGGGTTGGGGATCGAGGATCCGTCGGTGAAGACGCCGGAGTCTGCAGACCCGGCGACATCGTCAGGCGTCGTGCGACGCGTCACGTGCGCGCGCGTCGGGCGGCGATCACGGGAGGCGGTGCTCCACCGTGAGCAGGCGACTGCCGAAGAGGTCCTTCGTGTAACGACTCGGCAGTCCGCGCGAGATGAGGAACTCCGCCGGCGACGATTCGAGGTCGAACCCGACGACCAGTTCGCACCGTCCACACCGGTACTTTCCCAGACCACGGTCCTCGGCCACGAGGATCTGTTCGTCGTCACAACGCGTGCATGCGCGACTCTGAGGCACCTCGACGAGCGCGGTGCCTCCGGACGTGGTGTGCGTGGTCTCATCCATGGGTTCAGCCTACCGTGCGTGGGCAGCCGGACACGTGCAACCTGCCGGTGTCCTGTCAGGGTTGTGTGGGCTCGTCCCCGATCGACACCGTCATGATGACTTCGGCCCCGGTCGACGTGCGGACCACCTCTGCGCGTCGTCCTGCGGGCCCTCGGGCCGGTCGGCCGAACCGTTCCCACCACGAGGAGTCGGTCCCGTCGACACCATGCAGGACGATCTCGACCGGCCGTTCGTCCGCCTGTCGCAGCCACTCCCTGACCCGGCGACCCCGGACCGGGAGCACGGCCTCGACGTGCCGCCGTCGGTACCACGGTGACGGCGGAGGTATCGCGTCGCACGTCAGCAGGGCGCGGCGTTCGTCGACGCGACGCGCGTCGATCTCCTGACCGATCTGCGTGTGGAGGCGTGCGCGCACGGCAGCGGGAGCGACGTCGACGAGGACCCCGCCCACCGGCCCGGCGGCGAGCGACGCGGGTTCACCGGCGCGGGTGCGCACCAGGGGCGGCGCGTCGCGGGACAGGAGTGTCGCGCGGACGTCGGGACGTTCGACGACCGCCCCCAGCCACAGGACCGCCTCGACCAGGGTCGCTCCCACCTGCAGGAACTCGATCTGCGCGACCGACGCGTGCTCCGTGAGGACAGGGTCCTCGAGCGCGACCGCAGGCGGAAGGGCGATCGCCAGCGATCCGGATGCCGTGACGTCGGGTCCGAATCGTTCGATCAGGGTGTCGACCGGTGGGACGAGTTCTGCGAGTCGACGCAGACGTCGATCCCCGTCGCGACGGCCCGGATCCACGTGGACCCGCGCACCCGGTTCGACCGTCACCGACCGGACATCGGCCACGCGTGCGTGAACGAGCCTGGCCAGCACCCGTGCGTTGTGGGTGAGCAACACCGCACGGACGGGATCACGATCGACGGCCTCGACCGACCCGTGCCGGGCAAGCTCGAGCGCATCTCCACCCACGCCTGCACACAGGTCCCACAACGGTCCCGCGCCAGCGGAGGCGAGCCGATGCGCCCGCCACGACGACACCACCGGATCACTTGCCTGCTCGAGCGCCTCGCGGGTGAACAGCAGGACGTCGGCATCGGGCCACCGTCCACGTGCTCGCAACCGCGCTGCCGCCACGTCGACGACGAGGTTGGCTCGATCCGCCGTGAGCCCCCGAGCACGCAGCGCCGTGGCCGCGGACAGTTCGCTGCCGGCGGCGAGGTCGTCGGCACACGACGCGACGAACGCGAGACCTTCGTCCACGAGCCATCGGGCCGTGCGTTCGCTGCGTTCCACCCCGCCTCCACCGTCGCGTCACGGCAACGCCGGTGCGTCCACGACCCGAACCAGTGTGCCCGGACGACCTGATCGGTGTCGGAAGGGTGCCGTGCATCCCGGGTCGTGCCGGGCCGGCCGGTACCGTGGGAGCCATGAAGACACTCGAACTTGGTCATGTTCCGCTGCCGTTGCGCGATCCCGTGCTGGTGGTCGCGCTCGACGGCTGGACCGACGCGGGCGGCGGCGGTTCCCTCGCCCTGCAGGCGCTCCATGATCAGTTCGACACCACCCCGATCGGGCGCTTCGACCCGGACGCCCTGTTCGACTACAGGGATCGCCGCCCGCAGCTCGAGATCGACCAGGGCGCTCTCGGGGATCTCCACTGGCCGGAACTCGTCGTCCGCCTCGTCAGCCCCCCGACGGGCCCGCAGCTCGTCACGCTGGCGGGCGCCGAACCCGACCTGTCGTGGCGCGGCGTCGCCGACGACGTGGCCGAGCTCTGCCGCCTGCTCGGTGTCCACCGGTACGTGGGGCTGGGAAGCGTGCCAGGGCCCATCCCCCACACCCGTCCCGTCCACACGATCTTCACGGGAACCGATGAGGGCCTCCTCGAGCAGCTGGGTCGACCGCACGAACAGGTCGTCGTACCGGCCTCGTGCCAGGTGGCCCTGGAGAAGATGCTCGCGGACACGGGGATCGACACGCTGGGCATGTGGGTGCGCATCCCCCACTACGTGGCGGGCGAGTACCCGCAGGCATCTCGAAGTCTGCTCGAACAGCTCTCCGGTCACCTCGGCATCGTGCTCGACACGACGGTGTTCGATGCCACCATCGAGGAGAACCGTGTGCGGCTCGACGTCGCGGGTGAGTCGTCCGAGGAGGTCCTCGAACACATCCGCCAGCTCGAGCAGCTCTACGACGCCGAGCGCCACCATGGGTCCGGGCTCTCGCGGGGTCCGAGCGTCGTCATGTCCGAGGAGAACGTGCCGTCGGGTGACGAGCTCGCGGCAGAGATCGAACGCTTCCTCCGCGACCGCTGAGCGGTTGCGCTCAGCCGGCGCGAAGCCGGTCGACGACCCAGTCGACGCAGCGGGTGTACGCCACGAGGTCGTCGGGATCGATCGCCGGGAACATCGCCACACGCAGCTGGTTGCGTCCCAGCTTGCGGTAACCGTCCGTGTCGACGACGCCGCTGGCCCGGAGGATCGCGTTCACGTCGTCGGCCTGGACCGTGTCCTCGAGGTCGATGGTCGCGACCACGTCGGAGCGGTGGGCCGGATCGGCGACGAAGGGCGTCGCCCAGTCCCGCTGCTCCGCCCAGTCGTAGATCGTGGCGGCCTTCTCGCGTTGCCGAGCCGCAGATCCTGCGAGGTCTCCGAACCGTTCGATCATCCACTCGACCTGGTCGGCGGCGAGCACGATCGTCGACACCGACGGAGTGTTGTACGTCTGCTGCCTCCGCGCGTTGTCCAGGGCCGTCTGCAGGTCGAGGAACGTCGGGACGTACCGCCCGCTCGCGGCGACCTCCTCGATCCGCGCGGTTGCCGCGGGCGAACACAGGGCCACCGTGAGCCCTCCCTCGGAGGCGAAGCCCTTCTGGAGGCTGAAGTAGTAGACGTCGACATCCGCGAGGTCGAACGCCAGTCCCCCGGCCGCCGACGTTCCGTCCACCACGACCAGGGCATCGTCGACTCGTGCCAGCGTCTGCGCGACACCGGTGGACGTCTCGTTGTGAGTCAGTGCCTGCACGTCACAACCAGGCGCCGCGGTGGCGTCGGGAGCCGTTCCGGGCGGGGACTCGACGACATCCGGGTCGTCCAGCCACGGCGCCGCTCGCGTCGCTGCGGCGAACTTGCTGCTGAACTCACCGAAGGAGTAGTGCCGAGCGCGCTGCTGGACGAATCCGAACGCCAGGCTCTCCCAGAACGCCGTCGCGCCACCCACCGCGAGGAGCACGTCCCAGTCGTCGGGGATGGAGAACAGGGTGCGCATCCCGTCCTGGAGACGCCCGACCTGGGCCTTCACGGGAGCCTGCCGATGCGACGTTCCCAGCAGCTGGGCACCGGTGCGCGCCAGGTTCTCCAGTGCCTCGACCCGCACCTTGCTCGGGCCCGCGCCGAACCGCCCGTCGGCCGGGAGGAGTTCCTGGGGAATGGACAGTTCGGTCATGGGAAGCCCTTGCATCAGCGGAGCCCGTCGGCGTCGAATCAGCCCACGGGGGGTCACGTCTGCCGTGCAGCCTACGCATGGCGCGTGGGCTGCGCCGTCGTGAAGAGGGCGCCGCGGGGCCGGTTACGATCTGGTCCCACGGTGCGTCCGTTCGTCAGCGCGCCAGACGACCGTTGACCGTCTTGCGTGAGACCTGCAGGCATCGTCCGTCCCTGCCGCTCGCGAGAAATCGAGGAGTTCGTGACGCTCGCACGCCGCATCATCGACATCGAGGAGTCGCCGACGATGGCGGTGACTGCCCGCGCGACCCAGCTGAAGGCCAGCGGGCAGCCCGTCATCGGGTTCGGCGCCGGCGAGCCCGACTTCCCCACTCCGGAGAACATCGTCGAGGCCGCCGTCCGGGCCGCACGGGATCCGGCGTCACACCGCTACTCGGCGGCCAGTGGACTGCCGGAGCTGCGTGAGGCGGTCGCCACGATGATGCGCGAACAGCGCGGCGTCCCGGTGGAGGCCGCGCAGGTCACGATCACAAACGGGGGCAAGCACGGCCTGTACAACGTGTTCATGACGCTGGTCACTCCCGGCGACGAGGTCGTGCTGTCTGCCCCCTACTGGGTGAGCTATCCGGAACAGATCCGGCTGTGTGGTGGGGTGCCCGTCGTGGTCGACACCACGGTCGACCAGGGATTCCTCGCGACCGTCGAGCAGCTGGAGGCTGCCCGCACGGACCGCACGAGGGCGCTCGTGCTCGTCTCCCCGTCCAATCCGACGGGTGCCGTGCACACCCCCGACGAGATCGAGGCGATCGCGCGCTGGGCTGCCTCCCACGACATCTGGGTGATCACGGACGAGATCTACGCGCTGCTCGTGTACGGCGACGCGACGTTCCGATCTGCAGGGTCGATCGACGACGAGGTACGCGAACACGTGGTGATCGTCGACGGGGTCTCCAAGAGCCACGCGATGACCGGGTGGCGCGTCGGATGGACCATCGCACCTGCCGCGGTCGCTGCAGGCATCAACAAGCTGCAGAGCCACCTGACCTCGAACGTGTGCAACGTTGCCCAACGCGCAGCATTCGAGGCGCTCACCGGCCCCCAGGACACCGTCGCGACCATGCGCGACGCGTTCGACCGTCGACGCCGCGTGGCCGTCGAGCACCTGTCACGCATCGCCGGGGTGACCGTCGCAGAACCTCGTGGTGCGTTCTACGTGTTCCCGTCCTTCGAGGGAATCCTCGGCCGTGAGCTGTCGGGCCGCACGGTGCACACCACGATGGACCTGGCCGAAGTGCTGCTCGACACGGCCCACGTCGCGCTCGTGCCGGGCGAGGCGTTCGGCGCACCCGGCCACGCGCGCCTGTCCTATGCGCTCGGAGACGAGGACCTCGTGGAGGGCATCACCCGGATCGCGGACGTGCTCGCTCAGTAGCGGTACGACTCGTCCTTGTAGGGGCCGTCGGGTTCGACACCGAGGTAGGCCGCCTGCTCGTCGGTGAGTCGCGTCAGGTGCGCACCGATGCGATCGAGGTGCAGACGGGCGACCTCTTCGTCGAGGTGACGCGGCAGGACGTACACGTCCTCCTTGTAGTCGTCGGGCCGCGTCCACAGTTCGATCTGGGCGAGCACCTGGTTGGTGAACGACATCGACATCACGAACGACGAGTGACCGGTGGCGTTGCCCAGGTTCACGAGCCGCCCCTCGGACAGCAGGATCACGCTGCGTCCGTTGGGCAGGTGGACCAGGTCCACCTGCGGCTTGACGTTGGTCCACTCGTACTCGCGAAGCGCGGCCGTCTCGATCTCCGTGTCGAAGTGCCCGATGTTGCACAGGATCGCGTGGTCCTTCATCTGCAGCACGTGCTCACGCGTGACGACGTGCATGTTGCCGGTCGCCGTCACCACGATGTCTGCCTGGTCCACGACCTGTTCGAACTCGACGACCCGGTACCCCTCCATCGCAGCCTGCAGGGCGTTGATGGGATCGATCTCCGTCACGTAGACCGTCGCGCCCATGCCGTCGAGCGCCTGTGCACAGCCCTTGCCGACGTCCCCGTAGCCCGCGACGACCGCGACCTTGCCGGCGATCATGACGTCGGTGCCCCGCTTGATCCCGTCGATCAGTGACTCCCGGCACCCGTACAGGTTGTCGAACTTGGACTTGGTGACCGAGTCGTTGACGTTGATGGCCGGCATCCTGAGCGTGCCTGCGCGCTGCCACTCACGCAGCTGCTTGATCCCGGTGGTCGTCTCCTCGGAGACACCACGGATGTCCGGGAGGAGATCGGCGTGCCTGTCGTGGACCAGTGCGGTGAGGTCTCCCCCGTCGTCGAGAAGCAGCGTCGGTCCCGATCCGTCCGGCCAGCGCAGGGTCTGCTCGACGCACCACCAGTACTCGTCCTCGGTCTCGCCCTTCCACGCGAACACCGGGACCCCAGTGGCGGCGATGGCCGCAGCCGCCTCGTCCTGGGTGGAGAAGATGTTGCACGACGACCAGCGCACGTCGGCGCCGAGTGCCGTCAGGGTCTCGATGAGGACCGCAGTCTGCACCGTCATGTGGAGACAACCGGCGATCCGGGAACCCGAGAGCGGCTGGGTGTCCGCGTACCGCTCTCGCAGCATCATCAGCCCCGGCATCTCACGTTCGGCGAGTCCGATCTCCTTGCGGCCCCACTCGGCCAGGGAGAGATCGCGGACCTCGAAGTCCTCGTCGGGGTGTCGGCGGTCGATGGTCATGTCGGTCTCCAGTGGCACAGGACGCACGAGCTGCGGGCACGACGGCACACGCAGGAACAGGTCGTGGGATGGGCCGGACTCGGCGTCCCGGCCGTGAGTGTGCCCGAACCTCCCGGCCACCGCCAGACGCGCGGGCCGTCAGGGCGAGGTGGGCGGTGCCTGGCGGACGTGGCCGCCCGTCAGATGGGCCACCGATCGTGCCGTCGCATCGAACTGGACGTCGAGGTCGACACACCCGCCGAGCGCCTGGAGGAAGGCGGCACGGTGCACCTCGACGGCTCCCATGGACCTGAGGTGCTCCGTCATGAGCTGGACGTCGAA
>JBBDIX010000074.1:0-14616 GCA_040880235.1 Nitriliruptoraceae bacterium | reverse complement strand
TTCGCCTCTGACGCCTCGTAGGAGGGTCGAATCGACATCACGAGGCTCCACCTCGACGGCCTGACCACCAGCCGGCGAGGAACACCTTCGGTGGTGTGGACCCGGAAGCTGTCCGGTACCGGAGCACCGTGTCCGAGATCATCCGGAACCTACGCACGTAGAGCCCCGAGCATCGGGACCGCGGGACCCGGGTTCGACTCCCGGCAGCTCCACCAGCCCGATCTCCGATTTCACGACCCGTGTGATGGTCAGCACCGGGGGAATGCCACAAGGGCGGTCCCCCGGAGGACAGGTCAGACGTTCACGTCGCCACAAGGGCGGCGTGGACCGGTACCCGTCCGTGCTCCATTGCACGACCCCTGTCGCATCGACGCCGTGTACGCGCACGCGATGCGCTCGCGAGCCCCCGCCGACCACCGTCGACGGGGGCTTCGTCGTGACTGTGGCGGGGGACTGCGCAGGCTGGGCGGCGGCGTCGAACCCGGGCAGGTGGGGACACTCGGCCGTCCGCATGGGGCCAGGTTCCCCTTCGACCACGCTCCGGCGCATGGTTGAGTCGGCATGCTGAGCGCGCGCCGCGCGATGAC
This sequence comes from Nitriliruptoraceae bacterium, assembly GCA_040880235.1. Taxonomy (GTDB): domain Bacteria; phylum Actinomycetota; class Nitriliruptoria; order Nitriliruptorales; family Nitriliruptoraceae; genus JBBDIX01. Next base: position 14,029 of record JBBDIX010000074.1, on the reverse strand, counting down.
CTCGCCGACGCGCGACAGGATCGACACGTCGACCGGAGGAAACCGTGAAGAACCGCACCGCCGACCCCCGCTCGGAAGCGCTCACCATCGAGGAGCTCACCGTCGTCGACCGACGACTCGTCGAGGAGCTGGAGGCCGCGACGGTGTCGCCGGCGGTCTCCGTGTACGTGGCGCACGAGCACGGCGAGGCGGTGGACGTGCAGGTGACGCGCCTGCGTTCCGCGCTGTCGACCGCACGAGACCTGTTGGTCGAGTCCGGACTGTCCGCCCGCGACGCCGAGGCCCTGCTCGAACCCGGCCACGTGCTGCAGGACCAGATGCGGGTGTCGAAGGGTCGCCACGCCTCGCTCGCGCTGTTCGTGTCCGCGAGTGGGGCTCGTGCGCTGCGCCTGCCGTACGAGGTGGAGGATGACGTGGTCGTCGGCAACGAGTTCCACGTCCTGCCGCTGTTCGCCTCGGCCATGGCCCATCCGCGCTTCGTGATCGCGGCGGTCAGCCTGCACGCCACCCGCGTGTTCGAGGCCTCGGCATGGGCGACGAGCCCAGTGGAGATCCCCGACCTTCCCGCGGGCATCGACGACGAGGAGGCGCACGATCGGGAACACCTGCTGCAGCGCCGGCAGGCTCGATCCGGACCGGGAGACGCGTCGTTCGTCCACGGACACGGTGGGGCGAAGGACGTCGAGGGCGACCTGCGGGCCCAGCACCTGCGTGCGGTGGCCCAGGCGCTGCACGCCCGGTTCGGTGACGACGACGTCCCGGTGGTGATCGCCGGTGTACGCGAGGTCGTGCACGACCTGCAGGCCCGCTCGCCGTTCGCCAACGTCGTCGGGGTGCTGCCCGGGAGTCCCGACCGCCGATCGGCCGGGGACCTGCGGCGGGACGCGCTGGCGGTGATGGATGCTGCGGAGCGTGAGCGGGTGGGCACCGCGGTCGCGCGCCTCCGTGACAACGGCTCGGCCGGCCGTGTCGCCGGCCTGGCCGACGACATCGCCGAGGCCGCTCGTGACGGGCGGGTCGACGTCCTGCTGCTGCCCGAACCCGGCGCGTACGCGAACCTGCACGGAGCGGAGGTCGAGCGGGTCAACCGCGCGGCACTCGACACGTTGCTCGGCGGCGGCGGCGTGCACGTCGTTCCTGCGGACCTGGCAGAGGGGCTCACGCTGCCCGTCGCCCACCTGCGCTGGTGATCGGATGCGCAGCGCCCTGCGCGGCGTGATACTGGGACCCTCGACGTGAAGGAGCCTCGACGTGGCAGCGAACGATGTACTGGTGGACGCCTACGGCCGGATCACCCAGGTGGTGGAACGGGCCATCGACGGGATCGACCCGGCAGGCCTCACGTGGCAGCCTGAACCGGGGTCGAACCCCATCGCCTGGCTGGTCTGGCACCTGACCCGCATCCAGGACGACCACCTGGCCAAGCTCGCCGGTGAACCCCAGGTGTGGGAGACCGACGGTTGGCCGGAACGATTCGGGCTCGAGTCGGGCAGCATGGAGACCGGACACGGTCACACCATGGAGCAGGTCCTGACCGTGCGGCCCGACAGCGTCACGACGCTGCGCGAGTACCACGACTGGGTGTCGGAACGGTCGCAGGCCTACCTCGCCGACCTCGACGACGCCGAACTGCAGCGCGTGGTCGACGACTCCTACGACCCGCCGGTCACCCTTGGGGTGCGACTCGTCAGTGTCATCAGCGACAACCTGCAGCACGCGGGCCAGGCCCGCTACCTGCGCGGCATGTACGACCGCCTGCAGGGCTGACGCGCAGCGCCCGGCCGCAGCATGTCGTCGGCATCGCGGGGGACGCGCGGTGTCAGGTCTCCGTGTCCGCGAACTCCGTCGTGACGATCGCTGCGGCGCTCGCCGACAGCATGACGCCGAGTGCCAGGAAGATGGCACTGATCCCTGCGACGCCGCCGATGCCTCCGGCCAGAATCGGGATCAGTGCCTGTCCGGCCCGGTTGCCCGTCAACCGCACACCCATCGCGGTGCCGCGCAGTGGCACCGGGGCCGCACCGGCGACCCACGAGGCGGACATCGGCTGACCGAGCCCGAGTCCGAACCCCGCCAGCGCCATCAGGACCATCAGGATCGGCACGTACGGCAGCACCGGCAGGGCGAACATCGCGACGCCCGGCAGCAGCAGGCTGCCGATGAACACGCGCCGGCGCCCGAACCGGCGGATCAGCACGACCATCGCCAGACGCGACAGGGACGAGAACGCGGCCCGGACCGCCAGCAGCACTCCCACGGTGGCGACCGGGATGCCGTTGGCCTCGCCGTACACCGGCAGGTACGCACCGACGAGGTCGATGACGGCGAGCACGGTCAGGCCCGCGAGCATCGCCTGGGGCATCGAACGAATCCGCATGATCCTGCCGATGGCGCGCAGGATCGCCTCCGGCCGCGACGGGTTGGGGTCGGCGCGTGACCGCTCGGGCGCGGGCCAACGGAGGTAGGTCAGGGAGGTCAGCACCAGCACGACCATCACGAGTGCGCTGACCAGGAACGCCCGTTGGACCGAGCCTCCGGCCATCGACGCCACCCAGCCACCCAGTGCCGGGCCGATGATCTGCCCGACCGACCCGGCGACGGCGAACATGCCGAACAGGGCGTCGCGTTCCCCCGGAGCCCCGGAGTTGGCCACCAGGACCTGCACACCGATCATCCCGCAGATCTGTCCCGAGCCGAGCAGTGCCTGGGAGGCGAACAGGACCCACAGGCTGTCGGCCGTGATGAGCCAGAACCCGGAACCCGCCATCACGACGGATCCGAACACGAGGAACGGCACGGGGCCGACCCGGTCGACCCATCGACCCACGGGAATGGCGATGAACAGCGACACGAGGCCGAACGCCGCCGCGATGAACCCGATCTGTGCGGTCGTGGCCTGCAGTTCGATGGCCCGGTAGGAGACCATCGGGCGCACCGCGAACAGGCCCGTGGTCATGAGTGCCATCCACAGGCAGATGCGGACGAACCAACTGGCGGTCATGGAGCCCGCGTCCTGCGCCCCGGGGTGTCGTCGAAGTCTGCCGTGAGGACGAACGCGGCGCTCCCGCTCAGCAACGCGCCCATCCCGAGGAAGACCGCGCTGATCCCCGCGGCACCGCCGATCCCGCCCGCAAGCGCCGGCAGGATCGCCTGCGCGAGCCGATTTCCCGACAACCGGACGCCCAGCGCGGTCGCGCGCAGGTCGGACGGTGCGGTCCCGGCGACCCAGGAGGCGGACATCGGCTGACCGAGCCCGAGTCCGAACCCGGCGAAGGCCATGAGGACCATGAGCGTCGGTACGTGGGGCAGCATCGGCAGGGCGAACATCGCCACGGCCGGCAGCAGCAGGCTGCCGATGAACACGTGCCGGCGTCCGAACCGGCGAACGAGCACGACCATCGCCAGTCGGGACAGCGTGGAGGTCGCCGCTCGGACCGACAGCAGCACGCCCACGGTGGCGACCGGCAGTCCGTTGGCCTCGCCGTAGACCGGCAGGTAGGCGACGAGCAGGTCGATGACGGCCAGCACCGTCATGCCCGACAGCATCGCCTGGGGCATCGAACGGATCCGCATGATGCGACCCACGACGCTGAACATGGCCATCGGCGCCGACGGTGCGTCGTTCGTGCGGTCGAGGTTGGGGGCGGGCCAGTACTGCAGGGTCACCGCGACCACGGTCATGACGATCATGACCAGACCACTGACGAGGAACACCTGCTGCAGGGAGCCACCCGGCATCGACGCGATCCACCCACCGAGTGCCGGTCCGATGGCCGTCCCCAGGGATCCCGTGACCGCGAACATGCCGAACATCCCGTCGCGCAGTTCGCCACTCGACCCGTTCGCGACCAGCGACTGCAGCGCGATGAGCCCGATGATCTGTCCCGCCCCGAGCAGCGCCTGCGCGACGAACAGGGCCCACAGGGTGTCGGCGTCGATGAGCCAGAACCCGACGCCCGCCATGATCACCGACCCGCCGACGAAGAAGGGCACCTCGCCCACCCGATCGATCCACCGGCCGACAGGGATCGCCAGCGCGAACGACACGAGCCCGAACGCCGCGGCGATCAGGCCGATCTGAGCGGTCGTTGCCTGCAGTTCGATGGCCCGGTAGGAGATCATCGGGCGGATCGCGAACAGGCCGGTCGTCATGAGCCCGGTCCACAGGCAGACGCGAACGAACCAGCTCGCAGTCACACGACGTCCTCGGCTCGAGGGTGCGCTGCATCACCTGGCGCACCGGGGCGGTCGACACCGCCGCGCGAGAGGCTACTTCGCCGCCCGGGCACCCTCGGCATCGTGGCGGCAGGACGTTGGCGAACGTGCTGCGACGTGGCAGGGTTCGCTCACCAGCCACGTCCGACACCCGGCACGGAGCGAAGATGACCGCCACGACACCTGTGTGGAAGCTGCATGACCAGTTCGTCGTCACCGAGTCGGTCGAGGGGTCCGACGTCCCGGTGTCGTATCGACTGGTGCCCACGTTCGACGCGCTCTACGCGCCGGTCGGACTGCGGGTCCCCGACGTCGCCGGTCCGGTGCCCCTGGTGGTGCTCGCGTACGGCAATGGCGGCGGAGGCCTCGACTGGGTGCAGGACGCGGTCCAGAACCGGGGCTGGGTCATGGAGCGGATCCTCGAGCGCGGCTGGGCCTGCGCGTGGATCGACGTGCGCACCGAGGTGGACCTCGGCTACGAGCGTGGTGGGCCGCTCACCCGTGACTGGCGCAGCGGAGGCGAACTGTTCAATCGTGGCGCGCTCGACCACGAGGACTGGATCGCCACGATCCAGGCGTTGCGCGAGCTGCCCGAGATCGACGAGGACCGGGTCGCGCTGGTGGGCATCAGCCACGGCGGAGAGATGATCCTCAAGCTCGCCGGCGAGTACGACGGTGTGGCGGTGGCGGTCGCGGCCGAGCCGGCGTCGCACGAGTTCCTCGCGATCCGACGCGACCGCAGCACGACCGTGGAACAGCTCGAGACGACCGACGTGGACAGCGTGCTCGCCCACGTGGACCGCGACGTCGCGGCCGAACGCATCGCCAGGATCGACCTGCCGATCCTGGTCATGGGCCGGGACGACGACCCGTTGCAGGGCGTGTTCCGTGCGACCCACCAGCTGCTCGACGAGGCCGGCCGGGACGTGCAGTGGACGACGTGGGACCACCCGCTGCACGGGTACGTCGCACCCCTGCGCGGAGACGACGGCGAGTACGAGGTCGACGACGTCCAACGGGCTGCGATCGACCAGATGCTCGCCTACGTGGCGGCCCGGCTCGCCTGAACACGGTGGGCGGGTCGCTCAGAGCTGCCCGGTGAACCGCACGACGTGCAGGCCGTGGTTCTTGTCGGTCAGGTAGGCGTTGCCACGCGCGTCGACGAGCACGTCCTCGGACTGGGTGACCAGCGCGGACTCGGGCAGCAGGCCGCGGCGTTCGGTCGGGTCGTCGGGCAGGAACGAGCCGACCTCGCGCGGCACGTACGGGTCGCGGATGTCGTACACGCGCAGCCCGCCGTTGAACCAGGTCAGCCAGACGACGTCCTCGCTCTGGTCCAGATGGGGGTCACCGTTCTGCCGGTGGTGCTGGTTGTGGGGGCCGAAGCGGCCACCTCGTCGCTGGAAGTTGGGGTAGTCGGCGCCCGGGTGGGGGATCGGGGTCGGGAACATCGAGATGAGGCGGGGTTCGGCCTCGTCGGAGAGGTCGACGATGCCGGCGAAGTTGTACGGCTCCTCCGAGCGTTCCCGGATCGCCTCGGTGTTGATCACCAGCAGGTCACGCCCGGGTAGGGGATTCGCGGTGTGCTGGGCGATCGGGCTCGCGAACGCCAGCCCGGTGTCCAGGTGTGACACCAGCGTCGGGCAGGTGACGTCGGAGATGTCGAGCACGACGACGCCAGCGGCGCCGTACGGCAGGTAGGCACGGTCGTCGATCGGGAAGGCCGGACCGTGCAGGGAGTACCGCGTCGGTGCGCGACCACCGCCAGCGGCGTACTGCTCGGGGAAGAACCAGCGTCCGACCTCGCGGGGTGCGGTCCGGTCGCTGATGTCGACGATCACGTAGATGTTGCCGTCGTACCCGGGCACGCTCGCCGCACAGTGGACGAGGTTGCCGCCCGACCAGTGGTTGCGGTGGGTGCCCGACGCGCCCCAGCCGAACGTGCTCAGTTCACGGGGACGATCGGGATCGCTCACGTCCCACAGGCGGATCCCCTCGTGGCGGCACCTCGCCGGGTCGCCGCCCCACTTGGCGGGCCGGACCTCGAACGACTGCACGAGCAGGCCGTCAGCGACCTGGACCTGCCAGGTGGCGACGTTCGGGTCGTCGGGGCCGGGGATCTCGCCGACCACACGCGGAGACGTCGGGTCGGTCACGTCGACGACGTGGATCCCCGTCTCCCAGAACTTCGTGACGTACAGCAGCCACCGGTCGTCGACGACCTGCAGGGCCAGCTTGAAGCCCGGCTGTCGGTCGAGGTCGGTGTAGCCGACGAGTTCCATGTCCTGCGCGGTGTGTCCGTGCATCGGTGCGCTCCCGGTCGTCTCGCGCCACGGTGCCCCGTGGCACCCACCCGGTGAGCCTACGAGGCGGGGCCGGCGCGTCACTGTTCGGCGAGGAGGGCCTCGCACAGGCGCGTCGCGTACCGGGCATCGGCGGCCGCGGCCGTCACGGCGGAGGTCGAACGGTGGTCGACGCCGGCCTGCAACGGCAGCATCGGCTCGCCGCGGACGGTCGCGACCCCGCCACCGGCCTCCTCGACGAGCAGTCCGCCGGCCGCGATGTCCCAGACGTGCGGGACGACCGCCACCGACGCGATCGCCCCGCCGTCCGCGACCAGCGCGAGGTCCAGGGCGGTCGACCCCATCACCCGCACGTTGAGGCGCACGCCGGCAGCACGCGCCCGCCGGGCCGTCGCCGTCGACAGCATGACCGCGAGGTGTCGGTTGCGCGGAGCGCTCCACTCCACGGTGTCTCGGACCCGCACCGGTTCGCCGTTGCGTGTCGTGCCGTGGCCGCGCCGGGCCACGTAGCGCCGCTGGAGTGCGGGAGCGTCGACCACGCCGAGCACGACCTCGCCCCGCAGGGCCAGAGCAGCGGACACACACCAGTAGGGCACGCCGGTCGTGTAGTTGGACGTGCCGTCGATGGGGTCGATCACCCAGGTCCACTCGGTGTCGGGGACCCGGGTGTCGCCCTCCTCACTGACCACGCCGTGTCCCGGCAGGTCGGCGGCGATCCCGGCCCGCAGGCGGCCGTCGACCTCGAGGTCCACGGCCGTCACGGGCGTACCGTCGTCCTTGGTGTCCACGGCCTCTCGCCCGCTGCGCGCGACGAGGTCGTCGTCCATGCCGTCGAGCAGGTGCGTGATCGTGCGCAGCGCACGTTCGATCTCCTGCTGGTCGGCACGGTCGGTCATCGTCGGACTCCCGGCATCGGCGCATCGGTCAGCGGCCGACGGATCGTCGCGTTCCAGCGTAGAGGTCCCCTCGCCGGTGACGTCGACCGTCACGGGTCGCGTGGTCGGCCGGTCGACCCCACGGTCCACACCCTGGGTGGGCCCGGGGCCGATTAGCCTCGACAGAGTTGTCCGGGGGAGTGCCGTGCACGACACGGGGCTCGGCAGCGCGAGCGGGACAGGAGCGGTGGTGGCCACCACGAACAAGCGCGTGCGCATGACGGCACAGGAGCGGCGCGAGCAGCTCGTGGGTGTCGCCTGCTCGCTGTTCGCCGAGAAGGGGTTCGAGGCGACGTCCATCGAGGAGATCGCGGAACGGGCCGGGGTGTCCAAGCCGATCATCTACCAGCACTTCGGGGGCAAGGAGGGTGTCTACGCGGTCGTGGTGGACCGAGAGGTCCGCCACCTGATCGACTCGATCACGCGGGCGTTCGACGAGCGGCACCCTCGACGCATCGCGGAACGGGCCGCCGACGCGTTCCTCGAGTACATCGAGGAACGCGAGGAGGGCTTCCGGGTGCTCGTCCGCGACGCTCCGATCGGGATGACGGGCGGGTCGTTCGCCTCGGTGATCGCCGACGTGGCCACGCGTGCCGAACGGCTGCTCGTCGACGAGTTCGCCGACCGGGGCTTCGACGAGCAGACCGCCCCGATGTACGGGCTGATGCTCGTGGGAGCCGTCGCACTGATCGGAGAGTGGTGGCTCGACCATCGAACCCTGCCGCGGGAGGTGGTCGCCTCGCACGTCGTGAACCTGCTCTGGAACGGGTTGCGAGGGCTCCGGCCGGTCGTCACGGTCACCGATGCCCGACAGTAGGCTGCGCCCGACCCCGGCGACCAAGGCGGCAGACCCCGTGGAGCGTGTGATTCGACTCGGCCTGCTCGGTTGCGGAACTGTCGGCGGCGGCGTGGTCGAACTCCTGCACCGCGAGTACGAGGACATCACCGCGCGCACCGGCGCCCGCCTCGAGATCGTCCGCATCGCCGTGCGTGACACCGCCCGTGACCGGGGTCTCGACCTGCCGGCCAGCGTGTTCACCGACGACCCGTCCGCGGTCGTGGAGGCCGCCGACGTCGACGTCGTCGTGGAGGTGATGGGCGGCCTCGAACCGGCCGGCACCCTCATCCGTCGCGCGCTGGAGCTCGGCAAGCCGGTCGTCACGGCGAACAAGGAACTGATCGCCAGTCAGGGCCCCGAGCTGTACACGGCGGCGCGTGATGCCGGGGTCGACCTCGCCTACGAGGCCGCGGTCGCGGGAGCCATCCCCATCATCCGGCCGCTGAAGGAGTCGCTCGCGGGCGACCGCGTGCACCGGGTCGTGGGGATCCTCAACGGCACCACCAACTACATCCTCACGCGCATGGGCGAGGACGGTCAGGACTACGCATCGGCGCTGGCCGACGCCCAGCGGCTCGGCTTCGCGGAGGCCGACCCGACGGCGGACGTCGGTGGCCACGACGCGGCGGCGAAGCTGGCGATCATCGCGTCGCTCGCGTTCGACACGGTCGTGCACGGCGACGACGTCTTCCGTGAGGGCATCGAACGAGTCAGCGCGACCGACATGAACGTCGCGGAGGGTCTCGGGTACGTCATCCGGCTCGTCGGCATCGCCAGCGAGTCCGACGACCGCATCGAAGCGCGGGTGCACCCGGTGCTGCTGCCGACCACCCACCCGCTGGCCAGCGTGCGCGACTCGTTCAACGCCGTGTACGTCGAGGCCGCCGGTGCCGGTGAACTCATGTTCTACGGCCGCGGCGCGGGTGCCCTGCCCACCGGCAGCGCGGTGCTCGGCGACGTCATCGACGTGAGTCGCAACCTGCTGCAGACGGCGCGCGGTGCCGCCGAGACCCAGCATCGGACGAAGGCGATCCGTCCCATCGGCGAACTCGAGACCCAGTACTACGTGCTGCTCGACGTCGAGGACCAGGCGGGTGTGCTCGCCGAGGTCGCACAGACGTTCGGGGAACACGACGTGTCCATCGCCCAGGTGTGGCAGGAGGGAAGCGATGACTCCGCCCAGCTGGTGCTCATCACCCACCGGGCGCTGGAGCGCAACCTGCGGGCGACCGTCGAGGCGTTGGCCAACACGAACTCGGTCCGCAGTGTCGCCGGGGTCATCCGTGTCGAGTCGGAGGGGTTCGGGCCGTGACCGACGCATCGCGATCGCAGGACGGGCCCAGCGCCCCCGCTGGCGCACACGTGTGGCGGGGCATCATCGAGGAGTACCGCGCGCGCATGCCCGTGAACGACGACACGCCCGTGATCACGCTGCGCGAGGGTGGCACGCCGCTGATCCTGTCGGAGGTCCTCTCGGAACGCACGGGGTGTGAGGTCCACCTCAAGTTCGACGGGTCGAACCCGACCGGATCCTTCAAGGACCGCGGCATGACGGTCGCGATCTCCAAGGCGGTCGAGGCGGGGGCCGAGGCCGTCATCTGTGCGTCCACCGGCAACACCTCGGCATCCGCCGCCGCGTACGCCGCGAAGGCCGGCCTGACCTGTGGGGTCATCGTCCCCAAGGGCAAGATCGCCATGGGCAAGCTCGCCCAGGCACTCGTGCACGGTGCTCGCGTCCTGCAGATCGACGGCAACTTCGACGAGGCCCTGACCATCTGCCGTCGCCTCGCCGAGGACTATCCAGTCGAACTCGTGAACTCGGTCAACCCCTACCGCATCGACGGGCAGCGCACCGGGGCGTGGGAGATCGTCGACCAGCTCGGTCGCGCGCCCGACGTGCACGTCATGCCGGTGGGCAATGCCGGCAACATCACCGCGTACTGGCGCGGCTACCGGGAGTACCTGGCGGACGGCATGAGCGACTCGCTGCCGATCATGCGGGGGTTCCAGGCCGCGGGCGCTGCCCCGATCGTGCAGGGCCATCCCATCGAGAAACCGCAGACGATCGCCACGGCGATCCGCATCGGCAATCCGGCGTCCTGGGACCAGGCGGTCGCGGCCGCCGATGAGTCGAACGGGTCGATCGACGCGGTCACCGACCGGGAGATCATGGCGGCGTTCCGCCTGATCGCCGCGCAGGGCGTGTTCGCCGAACTGGCGTCGGCCGCCTCCGTGGCCGGCCTGCTCCAGCTGCACGAGCAGGGGCGACTCGAACGCGGAAGCCTCGTCGTGTGCGTGCTCACCGGGCACGGACTGAAGGATCCCGAGTGGGCGATCTCGGGCGCCGCCCAGCCGGTCACGGTCCCGGCAGAGGTCGACGCGGCCGCGGCGGCCCTGGACCTCGCATGACGGGCGCCGATCAGGAGTTCACCGTCCGTGTGCCCGCCACGTCCGCCAACCTCGGTCCCGGGTTCGACGCGTTCGGCCTCGCGCTGGATCGCCACCTCGTCGTCACGTCCCGACCCCGTCGGGACGGGGATTCTCGGGTGACGACCCGTGGCGAGGGTGAGGGAGAGCTCGCGACCGGCGACGACAACCTCGTGTGGCGGTCGTTCGTCGCGTTCTGCGACCAGCACGGTGTCGGGGTTCCCGACGTCGCACTCCATGCGCGCAACGCGATTCCCGGTGAACGCGGACTCGGATCCTCGTCGTCGGCGATCGTGGCCGGCATCGTGCTCGCGCGGGCGGTGACGGGGACCGAACTCGGTGACGGCGCGCTCGTCGAGCTCGCCAACGAGCTCGAGGGCCACCCGGACAACGTCGCGCCCGCCATCCTCGGCGGGCTGGTCGCCTGCACGACCGACGACCATGGCCGCCTCGTCATCCGCCGCATCAACCCGGCGCCACACCTGCGGCCGGTGGCACTGGTCCCGGACCAGCGGCAGAGCACCCAGCGTGCCCGCGCGCACCTGCCGGAGTGGGTGACCCGTGACGACCTCGTCGCTCAGGCATCCCGCGCCGGGATCGTGCTGGGGGCGCTCGCAGGCCTGTGGCCGTCGGATCCCGATGCCGCGACCGATCGGCTGCACGAACCCGCGCGAGCCGAGGCGATGCCGGCGGCGACCGAGCTGCTCGGGGTGCTTCGCCGGGCGCAGGTCCACGCGTGGTTGTCGGGTGCCGGTCCGACCGTCGTCGCACTCGTCGACGACGAGGCAGCCCTCGACGGAGTACGCGAAACCGCGACCCGACTCGGCTACGCGGCCCAACGGGTGACGTTCGATCTCGCGGGCGCGGTCGTGTGCCCGGCGGGTGGGTGCGCGTTCGCCGGGGGTGGAGAATGCGTGCAGTGCCCGCGTGACGCAGTATGATGGGTTCTGCAATCGCATCACGTCGTGGCACCACTCGTCGAACGGGCCCCCACCCCGGAACCCCCGGACCGGAGACCCTCGACACGGCGTGTTCCTCCGCTTCCCCCGGTGCTGGGTGCATCGTGGGACTCCGCACCGGCGCTCATCGCCATCGCGCATGATCGTCGAGCGAACCCTCGGAGCGATCCGCCACGGAGAACGACGCCCCTGCGGCGCCCCGACCCCGATCGCCGGTTGTGCACGGTCTGACATCTCGTAGACAGACATCCCTGACGGCCACTGGTCCCACCGTGTTCCTCGACCAGACGAACGCGGTGCCCCCCGATCTCTGGAGGGCAGGGGCAAACCGTCCAGCACGTCGAGGCACCCGTGTGTGTCGACGACTGGCCCTGCGGCACGGAGCACGGCATGAAGCTCTTCCTCGACACCGCGAACCTCGCCGAGATCACCGAGATCAACGCGTGGGGCATCCTCGCGGGGGTCACGACCAACCCGTCCCTGGCGGCGGCAGAAGGTCTCGACTTTCGCGCCATGATCGCCGGCATCTGTGCCGAGGTCGACGGACACGTCAGCGCCGAGGTCGTCTCGACCGACACCGAGGGGATGCTCACCGAGGCGCGAGAGCTGCGTGAGATCGCCGACAACGTCGTGATCAAGCTCCCGCTGACTCCGGCCGGCCTCGCTGCGTGCGCGACACTGTCGCGCGAGGGCACCGCGACCAACGTGACGCTGTGCTTCTCGCCCACGCAGGCGATCCTCGCCGCGCAGGCCGGGGCCACCTACGTGTCGCCGTTCATCGGTCGGGTGGACGACATCGCCAACGACGGCATCGCCCTGCTCAGCGAGATCTGTGAGATCTATCGGATCCAGGGCTACGACACGCAGGTGCTGGCCGCGTCGCTTCGCCATCCCCAGCACGTGGTGCAGGCGGCACTGGCCGGGGCGGACGTCGCCACGATGCCTGCCAAGGTCCTGCGGCAGATGGTGAAGCACCCCCTGACCGACGCAGGGCTGGAACGGTTCCTCGCGGACTGGGACGGCTACCTGCAGGCAACCGGCGGCGCCTGAGCGCTCGCCACAGCACGAACGCGTCGTCTCGACGCACCTGACTGGAGAACCACATGGACCGCAGCCTGCTCGAGAAGAAGGCGCTCTCAGAGCTCCGGGAGATCGCCTCGACCCTCGACCTCGAGGGCTACCAGCGGATGAAGAAGGCGGACCTGGTCGACCTGATCGTCGACGAGGGCAGCAATGGTGGGTCCCGGGGCGTGCTCGGCACGCTGTCGTCGAGCGCGGCCTCCGGTGACGCCGGCCAGGAGTCGAACGGCAACGGCCGCGGCCCGGACACGAACGGTGACGCCAGCGGTCGCGAGGCGCACGGAGACACCCGGGACGCGAAGGGTCGCGACCACGACGGCGACGAGGCGGACGTGGGCGACCGTCAGGACCGTGACGAGGCCGACGACCGCAACGAGACCGACGATGCGCAGCGGATCCGTGCGCGGCGTCGCCAGGGGGGCGACGGATCGTCGAGCGGGGCCGACGACGGGGACGACGCGGGCGCCACGCGTGAGCGTCAGCGCAGTCGCAGCCGGTCGGTCGGCGGTGACCGTGGACAGGGTCAGGACGCCGGCAGCGGGGGAGATGGTGGGTCCTCGCGGGGCCGTGACCGTGACGACGACCGCGACGACGACCGCGACGACGACCGCGGCAACCGGGGCAACGGCCGCCAGGACGGCAACCAGGGTCGCAACCAGGGTGGCCAGGGCGGCAGCCAGGGTCGCCAACAGGGTGGCCAGCAGGGCAACAACCGGCAGGACGGTGGCGGCCGACGCGGAGAGCGTCGCCGCAAGGGCCGCGGGCAGGGACAGGGGCAGGGCAACAACCAGCCGCAGGAGAACCTCGACGACGCCGAGGTTCGCCACGGCACCCTCGACCTGCTTCCCGAGGGCTACGGCTTCCTGAGGGTCACCGGCTACCTGGCGGGCCCGAAGGACGTCTACGTGTCCCAGTCGCTGGTGCGTCGATTCGACCTGCGCCGCGGTGACCGTGTGTCGGGGCCGATCCGACGCAACAAGAACAACGACAAGTTCCCGGCGCTCGCCCGCATCGACACGTTCGAGGGTGAGACGGTCGACCAGGACGGACAGCCTCCGCGACGCGCGGAGTTCAAGGACCTCACGCCGCTGTTCCCCGACGAGCGGCTGCGCCTCGAGACCGAGGAGAAGTCACCGATCGCGATGCGGCTGATCGACATGATCGCGCCGATCGGCAAGGGCCAGCGAGGCCTGCTCGTGTCGCCGCCGAAGGCCGGAAAGACCACGGTCCTCAAGCAGCTCGCCCACGCGATCGAGGCCAACAACCCCGAGG
>JBBDIX010000073.1:0-78794 GCA_040880235.1 Nitriliruptoraceae bacterium | reverse complement strand
CGACACGCATCGTGCTCCGGACCCTGGCACGGCGTCCCCCTGGGAAGCCGTCCTGACCGGAGCACACATGTCTCTCCTCGAACATCCTTCCGTCCACGCGGTGAACGATCCGGACGCTCTGATCGATGGTGCATTGCGGATGTTGCGTGCCCATCTGGGTCTGGATGTGGCGTTCGTGTCGCAGCTGGCGGACGGGTTGCGGACGTTTCGTCATGTCGATGCGGTTGACCGGTCTGGCATCGAGGTGGACGGTTCGGATCCTGCAGAGGAGTCGTACTGTCACCACGTCGCAGCCGGCCGGATGCCCGAGTTCATGGTGGATCCGAAGGACGACCCGATCGCGGGGGCGATGGCGGTGACGTCCGACCTCCCGGTCGGGACACACTTCAGCATCCCTCTGGTGTTCTCGGACGGGGCGACCTACGGCACGTTCTGCGGGTTCAGTCACGAGGTACTGGACCATCTCGGGGAACGGGACCTGGCGGTGGTGCGGATGCTGGCCCGTCTCGTGGCCGGGTACGTCGAACAGTCCGAGGACCAACGTCAGGACCGTGAGCAGCGTCGGCAGCGGCTGCTCGACCTCGAACACGGCAGGGACTTCGCGATCTGGTTGCAACCGATCGTAGGGCTGGACACGGGCCGGTGGGTCGGGTTCGAGGCGCTCGCACGGTTCCCCGACCTGCCCGGAGGGCCGGCCGTCGTGTTCGCCGAGGCGGCACAACTCGGGGTCGGGGTCGAGGTGGAACTCGCCGCGATCCGTGCCGCGGTCACGGTCCTGCCCGACCTTCCCGGCCAGTCCTACCTCGCGGTCAACGCCGGACCCGACACCATCCTCGACCCCCGCCTGACCGACCTCGTACGTGTCGCCGGGGCGGAACGGATCGTGCTGGAACTGACCGAACACGTCCCGGTCCAGGACTACCCCGGTCTGCAGAACGCGATCCGTACGCTCACCGGACTGGGGACACGTCTGGCCATCGACGACGTCGGGACCGGGTTCTCCGGTCTGCACCACATCCTCGAACTCGAACCCCACATGCTCAAGCTCGACGGTGTGCTGGTCCGCGACGTCAACGACCGGCCCGGCAAACAGGCCATGGTCACCGCCCTGACCACCTTCGCACGCGACACCGGCGTCACCGTCATCGCCGAACAGGTCGAGACCCCCGCAGAACTCCAGATGCTGACCGGACTCGGTGTCCACAGCGCACAGGGCTACCTGCTCACCCGCCCCACACCCTTCGCATCCCTCTTCCCCAGGAGCAGCGGGAATGGCTCTGGTGCACACCTGACCGTCGCCACTCCCCCGACCCGCAAGCTGCACGAGGTCTCGCATTGACGGACCGACCATGCTGACGTACGGTGATTCGAGCAACACCGTTGGCGATCAGCCGACGACCATCGTGCTCCGGACCTTGGCACGGCGTCCCCTGGGAAGCCGTCCTGACCGGAGCACACGTGTCTCTCCTCGAACATCCGTCGTCCGTCCGATCGTTCCTGTCTCCCCTGGACGAACTCGAGGACGCGTTCCGTGCCTGGGCCCACGGCACGGACAAGCCCGACACGGTCGATCTCGGACACCGACAGATCCCGATGGTCGAACTGTCCCGTCGGCTCGCCAACTCACAGACCACCCTCGACCGGACCGCATGCATCCAGATCGGGGTGCCGGACGGGGCGACCATGGCGGCGGCCACGGCAGAACTGCTCCACGCCACCATCGATCCCGACGGTCCGCGCTGCCGTTCGTTCCGTGCTGCCAGCTGGTACCTGCGCGGCCTCCCCAGTTTCGACGTCGACCTCGCCGCCGTCACTCGCCCCCTGCGCAACCGGGGCGAGCGTTCGAGAGGACTCTCCGATGTTCGTTGACCAGATCTCCCGCCGGCAGGCCCGGCCCACGGATGACGTCGACCACCCGGTCGAGGCGCCCCCAGCCACCGACACCGTCGAAGCACTGCTGCTCGGGGTGGCACGCGGCAACCAGCACGCATTCGTCGCCCTCCAGAGCCGCATGGCCGGACTCGTCCACCTCAACGTCCGCCGCGTCCTTCGCGACGCCTCACGATCCGAGACCGTGACCCGCGAGACGTTCGACAACGCCCGACAGGACGCCGTCCACTTCGACCCCCGCCGAGACAGCGCACAGACCTGGCTGCTCACCCGGGCACACGAGCACGCCACCGACGACGGGCGCCGCACCGATGCCCTCGACCCGAAGGAACACCCATGAGCTCCACCGTCTGGATCGTCATCATCATCGTCGTCCTGCTCTTCGTCTTCGGAGGCTTCGGCCTCAGCCGGCGCGGCCGATGACCCCGCCCCCACCATCGACCGCTTCCAACGTCGCCCGGTGGCCCCACCCCGACAGGGGACACCACGACACGCACGGCAGACGCAGCGTGCGCACGAGCACCCGCGGCGCTCCACCCCCTGCCGGGCAGAGCCCTGCTCGCCCGGCAGGTGAGCGCGACCCCGGCTCGCGCTGACGTCTCTGCTCGGCACCGCCCACCGCCTCGGCGTCCGCCGGGACACTCCGGTGATGACCACGCAGACGTGACGTCAGAGGTCGTGTGGGAGATGCCCGGTCGAGTTCCAGGTACCCAGAAGCGTGCGCGCATCGCCGAGATCGATGAGCACCGTGAGCGACGTGTTGTGCACCCCTCCGAGGCTGCGATCCGGGAGCCCCACGAGCCGGTGAACCCCGTGCCAGATCAGTCCCCCATGGGTCACCACGACGATGGTGCTCCCGTCTTCCGCGCTTGTCAGGATGTCGCGCACGACGTCGTGGGCGCGATCCGCGAGCTGGTCGGCCGTCTCGCCGCCGACCTCCGGGATGACGTCCTGCCCGGACATCCAACGTTGCCATCGGTCACCGTCACGGGCGATCACGTCGTCGCGCAGGGAGCCCTCCCACGACCCGAAGCTGCGTTCCCGCAGCCTCTCGTCGACGACGGCGCGACACCCGAGGACGTCCTGCATGGGTTCGACGGTCTCCACGGCTCGCTGGAGATCCGACACCCACAGGTCAGCATCCGAGTGCCGTCGGCCGATCTCCTCGGCCGTGGCACGAGCCTGCCGATGACCGAGTTCGGACAGCCCCGGCCCGGACTGTCCCTGCACACGACCCTCCGCGTTCCACGCGGACTCGCCGTGGCGCACCAGCACGATGCGCCTCACGCGGTCGAGGGGAACGACGAGGGCGACGGCGACGTCATGGCCGGCAACCGTTCACCCGTCTGCACGTCACGGCGAGGAACATCCGCCCACAGGCGTTCGAGGGAGAACACCCCCCGTTGTTCGTTGGAGAAGACGTGGCAGACGAGGTCCCCGTAGTCGATGAGCACCCAGCCCGACGCCGGACTGCCCTCGCGTCGCAACGGACGCCGATCCTGCTCGCGGAGCCGTTCCTCGATCCGTTCGGCGACCGCCCCGAGCTGCCGGTCCGAACTCGCCGAGGCGAGCAGGAACACGTCGACGAGCGCGAGGATGTCCGCGACCTCGAGGATCGTCAGTTCGGTGGCCTTGACGTCGTCTGCAGCGGCGGCTGCGGCGACGGCGAGCTGGACGGCTTCTTCGGTTGCGGGCACGGTCACCTCGTGGTTCGTGGTCACAGGGAACCACAGTCGCACGACCCCGCGGTCGCGATCGTCACGCCCCCCGGATCGTGAGCAGGCCGAGCGCCCAGTCACGCAACGCCCGGGTCCACTGGCCGGTCACGTCGCCGACCCAACCGGACGGGTCGGGAGCCACGTACCAGGCGACCACGCCGACGACCAGCAGCAGCGCGACCACGACCAGCAGCAGCGCCATGGCCATGCGACGCCAGGCGGGTCGCAGTCGCACGGCCCGGTGGCGATTCACCCGGATGATCGCTGCATCCGTGCGGGGACGGCGGCGACGTCGACGCTCGTCGGGTTGCTGCGGGTCGTCGAAGATCAGCCCTCGGTCACCCGGCGCCACGGGCGGGGGCGGTCCGGCTCCCGTGACGTCGGACATCGCCGGAGAACCCGCTCCCTCTGCGGCGGCACGACGTCGCCGTCGCTCACGCTGCCGACGGTGTCGGGCGCGCTGGGTGCGATGGTGGTCCTCGATCAGGTCCACCCGGGGCCGGCGCGGGTCAGCCATCGTGTGCCCCGTACATCCCGAGATCCCGGATGTGGCGGTCGACGGGAATCGGCACGAGGTGGCGCGTCGCGCGGCGGGTCCGGTAGCGCTCACGCACGTCGGACGAGGAGATCCCGATCAGCGGCGTGGCGAGATGTCGCAGGCCGCTGTCGACCAACGTTGGAGCGTCCGGACGTGACATCACCACGATGTCGACCGCGGCCCGCAGGTCCTCGTGGCGATGCCACTGGTCGAGCTGGTCCACGAGGTCGGCCCCGATCAGCAGTGTCCACGCGACGTCGGGTTCCTGCTGCGAGAGCTGCTCGACGGTGTCGATGCTGTGGGTGGGACCGGTCCGCTGGACCTCGGTCAGGTCCGCCACGAGTCCGTCCGAGCCCTGCACCGCGATCTCGACGAGTGCGGCCCGTTCGGCGGCGGTCGCGTTCGGGGCCTTCATCCAGGGGTCACCGGCGACGACGAGCCGTACCTCGTCGAGATCGAGTTCGACGCGGGCACACTCGGCCACGATGAGGTGTCCGAGGTGTGGAGGGTCGAACGTCCCTCCCAGCAGTCCCACGCGGCGTTCCATCGCCCCGCAGGCTAGTGCCGCCGACCCGGCGAAGTAGCCTGTCGTCAGGATCCGCCTGCACACCCCTCACCGCACGCATCGAGGTCGACCGGTGTCCACCCAGGCCGTGGGACGCAGTCAGCTCCGCCTGCTCGGCGACCCCACGTTCGGCCCCTTCTTCGGCGGCAAGCTGTTCTCCACGATGGGCGTGTGGATCCACAACATCGCCGCGGCGATCATCGTGTGGGACCTGACCCGATCGACGATGCTCGTCGGCGCCGTCAGCGTCGCCCAGTTCCTCCCGCAGATCGTGCTCGCCCCCTACACCGGAGGTCTCGCCGATCGCGGAGACCGGCGACGTCAGCTCGTCGCGGGCCGAATCGTCGGATTCCTCGGATCGGGGGGCCTCGCGCTGTGGTCGATGAACGTCGGGCTCACCACCACCGTCGACGCCTACGTCACGATCCTGGCGGGACTGGTGGTCGGCATCGGGTTCGCCATCGGCCTGCCCGCGATGCACGCACTGCTGCCCGCACTCGTCGAGCCCGAGGAACTGCCCACCGCGATCGCGCTCAACTCGCTGCCCATGACCATCGCCCGGGCCGGCGGCCCGGCACTCGGCGCGCTGCTGCTCGCATCCGCCGGCGCGACGGCGACCTTCCTCGTCGCGGCAGGCGCCAACCTCGTCTACGCCGTCATCCTCGCGGTCATCCGCATCCGGGAGGTCGCGCGCCGGCGATCCGCGGACCGAAGCATGCTCGCCGGGTGGCGCCATGCACGCTCCGACGCCCCCATGATGGTGCTGCTGCTCGGGATCCTCATGACCGGGATCGGCACGGACCCCGTCGTGACCCTCAGCCCGGCGATCGCCGACCAGCTGGGTCGCGAGTCGTCGTTCGTCGGGGTGCTCGCGTCCGCGTTCGGCATCGGTTCCGCCGTCGGGTTCGTGACCCTTCGTCGCATGCAGGTGTGGCTCGGTCTGCGTCGCCTCGGGGTGATCGGGATGATCGGCATGGCGGCGGGGTTCCTGCTCGTCGGCATCAGCGCCCTGCCCACGATGGCGCAGCCGCCGCTGACCGTCGTCGCACTGCTCGTGGGTGGACTGGGCATGGCCTACGCGCTGACGTCGCTGACGACACTGATGCAGCAGCGGGTCCCGGATGAGCTGCGGGGCCGGGTCATGGCCCTGTGGGGCATCGCATTCCTCGGGTCACGGCCCCTCTCCGCCGCGATGTCGGGCACCCTGGCCGACCTCGTGTCCGTCGAGGTCGCCCTGGCAGTGGTGATCGTGGTCCTGCTCGTCGGCGCGCGTCTGGTGCACCGGGAGCGGCGTCTCGACGAGGCGGTGTCCCTCGCCGCGTCCGAACGGACCGACTGAGCCGCCGTCGATCTCAGATGCGTTCGACGAACCCGGCGAGCTGCCGGAGGTTGCGGACCTCGACCATCTCGTCGACGTGACGCGCGTAGGCCGATGCGATCGAGTCGCCCGTGTCCCAGTGACGGCGCGGCTCCGGATTGAGCCAGTAGACGTGACGCGCGCGGTCATGGATCTCGCGCAGCACCCACGCGCCGGCCTGGCGGTGGTTGTTTCGTGCGTCACCCAGCACGAGCACGGTCGTTCGGGGTCCCACGTCACGACCCCACCGCTCCGCGAAGCCCTGCAACGCATGGCCGTGGTCGGTGTGCCCGTCGCGACGAACCAGGTCCGCCCCGGCCGTCAGGGACGCGACCGCGCCCGCGAGGTCGTCGGTGTCCATCCAGCGGGTGACCTCATCCATCGTGTCGATGAACGCGAAGGAACGCACCCGGCTGAACTGTCCCTGCAGCGCGTGCACCAGCATGAGGGTGAAGCGCGAGAAGGACGCCACGGATGCCGACACGTCGCACAGCACAAACAGTTCCGGACGCTGGACACGTCGTGCGACCAGACGCGGTTCGAACGGGACACCGCCCGTGGACATGGCCCGGTGGACGGTGCGACGCAGGTCGACCCTTCCGGACCGGGAACGCTGCCGGCGTGCCGACATCCGCACCGCGAGCCGCCGAGCCAGGGGACGCAGCGTCGCCTGCAGTTCTCGCTGGTCCGCGGGCGACATCCGCAACAGGTCACGGTCGACCAGTGGCGCGTGCTGGAGACGCGCCGCGACGTCGTCTGCTCCACGTCGAGCCGCGGTGCGATGCCGGACCTGCGCGTCGACCTCGTCGCGAAGCACGTCGAGCCGAGCCTCGAATCGATCCCGGCGAAGCCGGTCCTCGAGCGTCTCCGTCTGTGCGCCGTCGGGGTGATCGATGTGCCGCGCGAGCCGGCGCAGCAGGTCATCGGACGACAGTGCCCGCTGCACGCGATAGGCGTAGTGCGCGACGGTCCCGTCCCGTCCCGCCACGGCCCCGAGTTCGGTGACGAGCGTGCGGGCGAGGTCGCGCAGGCGTTCGTCGCCCTCACCGTCGAGCGCGTCGGCCACCTCGTCGAGGCGCTCGTCGAGGTCGCGAGGTCCTGTGGCGACGAGCACACCCGGGTCGCCGTCCCCCGTGCTCGTCAGGACGCACGCCGGCAGGTAGAGGTCGAACAGGTCGTCGAACAGTGCGCGGTGGGCCGCCGTCGTGAGGGACGACGTCGCGAGTGCCGCACGGACCTGCTCGCGACGCGCCAGGTCGACGTGAGCCAGACATCGAGCGGCGTCGATCGACGCCGTCGCTGCGACGCACACTCCCGACCGGCGCAGGGCGCCGTGCAGGTCGAGGACCCGGGCGAGCAGTGCCTCGAACGCCGGCGCAGCGTTCATGGTCGGTCGAATCCGACCAGCACGTCGCCGCCGTCCAGGCGCAGCACGAGCCACGCGACCCCACCGTGCACCCGCCCAGCCACGACCCCACCTGCGTCGATCACCGGGACCTCGCCGGCCAGGAGCGCGGAGGCCTCCCGGGTGCTGGCGAGCGCCCCGAGGTCCCCGAGGTCGACGAGCACCGGCGTGGATCCCGGCAGGGCGAGGGCAGGACCGGCTGACCCGTCGGGACCGACGATGGTCACCCGTGCACCGGCAGGGCCCGAGGTCGCCACGTGGGTGTCACCGTCGACCACGATCACGGCATCGACGGTGACACCGGGATCGACCGGCAGGCGCCACGTCACGCTGCCGTCGTCGAGGGACACCGAGAACACCGAACCGCCGCCCTCCGGGGTGTCCAGGGCCTCCTCGAGGACGGCCGTCGACGCACCCACGTGGAGGACACGCAGCCAGGCAGGTGGGTGCACGCCAGCCTCGTCGATGTCCAGGCTCCACCGCAGGGCGCCGTCCGTCCGGTCGTGTGCCGCGATGGCGGGCTCGGACTCACCGTCGAGCACGCGCCGCGCCGTCACGACCGTGTCGGGGCCCGCGCGACCCGTGACCCGCTCGGCGAGGATCCCGGGGGGCGCGACCGGTACGGCCACCTGCGCCTCCCACACGCTGCCCTGCACGGGGTCACGCAACTGCAGCAGGGGGTCGCGGGCATCCTCCTCCACGCGCAACAGCAGCAGCTGTCCGTCGCCGGCGTCGAGGTGGAACGCGAACGGGGACCCGACCACGGCCGTGTCGACGCACGTGCCCACCTCGAGGTCCTCGTCGATGGCCACGAGCGCGTCGACCTGACCCGTCAGGTCGTTCATCCAGGCGATGGACCACAGCGTGTCGCCCCCGCCGACGACGCGAGCGGGCGCCGCGAGCACCCCGCGGGCGGGGCCATCGGCACCGATCGTGAGCATCCCCGGTCCCGTCACCGCGAGTCGGCCGTCGAACACCTCGACCAGTCCGTCGGCGGCGAACCCGACGTCCCACGCGCCAGACGTCGGTCCCAGCACCGCCTCGAACGCTGACGCCTCGGACGGAACCTCGGTCGGGGCGACCGGGGACGGTGACGGTGCGAGGTCTCCGCACGGCGAGCTGGCGAACAGCTGGGCGCTGACCACCCCGACCGACACGAACACCACCATCGCCACCAGTGCGACGACGAGCACCCGGCGGTCGGCTGCCATCGGGTCCGGGTGGTCGGTCACCGGTCACCCACGTCGGCGTCGGCCGATCGGGTGTCGGCCAGGTGAGCGTCGGCCACCTCGATGTCGGTCCGGAACTTGAGCACGACCCCGAGCGTGGCCCGGGCGACGTCCCCGTCGAGGGTGTCGACGCCCAGGGCGACGAGCGTGCGGACCCAGTCGAGCGTCTCCGCGACGGATGGGGGCCGTCGCAGGTCGAGCCGGCGCAGCGACGCGACCAGCGCGACGACCTGTTCGGCGATCGCCGCGGGGGCCTCGGGGACCCGTTGGCGCACGATCGCCAGTTCACGTTCCCGGTCGGGATGATCGAGGTACAGGAACAGGCAACGGCGACGCAGCGCCTCGGACAGCTCCCGCGTGCTGTTCGACGTGAGCACCACGAACGGCCGGCGGGCGGCCACGATGGTGCCGAGTTCGGGGATCGTGACCTGAAACTCGTCGAGCAGTTCGAGCAGCAGTGCCTCGAACTCGACGTCGACCTTGTCGATCTCGTCGATGAGCAGCGTGACGTCGTCCTCGGCACGCAGGGCGTGCAGCAGCGGACGTTCGAGCAGGTACTCCTCGGTGAACAGGTCGTCCTCGACGGCGTGCCACCGCGTGTCACCGTCACCGGTGCCCTGCTCCGCCGTGATCCGCAGGAGCTGACGCCGATAGTTCCACTCGTACAGGGCCCGGGACTCGTCGAGACCCTCGTAACACTGCAGGCGCACGAGCCGGGCGTCCGACATCGTGGCGACGGCACGGGCGAGTTCGGTCTTGCCGACCCCGGCCGGACCCTCGACCAGCACCGGCCGGCCCAGTCGCCGTGCGAGGAACACCACGGTCGCGAGCGCCTCGTCGGCGACGTAGCCCACGGATGCGAGGCCCGCGACGACGTCGGAGACGCCGTCGAACGTGTGCGGCACGGTGACCTCGAACGACGATGGCGACGTGAGGCTACGGCACCCACAGACCGGACGACCACTCGTCGGGCGCTACGGTCGTGCCGTCACGGCCGACGTCAGGGAACACGGTGCACGCCGTCAGGATCACCCGTACTGGTGGACCCGAGGTGCTGGACTTCGTCGAGGCAGACGATCCCACCCCGGGACCCGACGACGCACTGGTCGAGGTCACCGCCGCAGGCGTGAACTTCATCGACTGCTACCAGCGCACCGGCCTGTACCCCGTCGAACTTCCGGTGGTGCTCGGGCTCGAGGGGTCCGGGATCGTGCGGGCGATCGGTCGCGACGTCACCTCGGTGCACGTCGGCGACACGGTCGCGTGGGCCGACGGGCAGGGTTCCTACGCGACGCTGGTCAAGGTCGGCGCCGACCGCCTCGTGCGGGTCCCGCAGGGTGTCGATCCCGCACTGGCGGCCGCCTCGATGCTGCAGGGCATCACGGCCCACTACCTGACCCACTCCACCTTCGCCCTCGGCTCGGACCACACCGCACTCGTGTACGCGGCGGCGGGAGGCGTCGGGCGCCTGCTCGTGCAGATGGCGAAGCGGCGGGGGGCGCGCGTGCTGGCCTGCACGTCGACGCCGGAGAAGGCCGCCGCGGTGCGGACACTGGGAGCCGACGAGGTCATCGCCTACCGCGATGTCGACGTCGCGGCGACGGTGCGTGAACTCACCGACGGGCACGGCGTCGACGTCGTGTACGACTCGGTGGGGCGCACCACCTTCGACGCGTCGCTGGCGAGCCTGCGCCCCCGAGGCATGCTGGTCCTGTACGGCCAGTCGTCCGGACGCGTCGAACCGTTCGACCTGTTGCGACTCGCACAGCACGGGTCGCTGTTCGTCACGCGTCCGATCCTCGGCCACCACACGCGCACGCACAGTGAACTGGAGTGGCGTGCACACGCCGTGCTGGAGCAGATCGCCGCCGGGAACCTCGACGTCCACGTCCACGACCGCCTGCCCCTGGCGGACGCCGCCGACGCCCAGCGCGCGCTCGAGTCGGGGACGACCAGCGGCAAGCTGCTGCTCACGCCCTGAGTCACGACGACCCACCGGTGGGTGACGAGCGGCTCAGTTCGCCACGAGGCCCTGCCGACGGGCGAACTCGTCCGACTGGATCCCGCGCAGGATGTCGATCGCCTCGAGGACTCTCGGGTGGCGCAGGGAGTAGCGGACGTTGGACCCCTCGCGCTCGGCGGTGACCAGCCCCCGTTCGCGCAGCACGGCCAGGTGCTGACTGACGTTGGACTGGGACGCACCCACGACCGTGCACAGGTCGGACACGGTCATGCGTCCATCGACGAGCACGTACATGATCAGGATCCTCTTGGGGTCGTTGAGCGCCTGGCACATGCTCGAGGTCAGCTGCGCGATCTCCTCGCGCAGCCCCTCGTCGACGGTCGTGGGCGCCTGATCCATGGGGGGAGGCTATCGCGAGCCTGGTCCCGGCCGTGATCCCGGCCGACGTGCACACCAGCCGCGCACTTGATGCGTGCATGCGCATGTGCGAACATCCGCACGCGTGGGAGCGCAGTGGACACCGACGAGGGAGACGTGGATGGAGACCTCCGACCCGGGCAGCATGACCATCGTGTGCTTCTCCGGCGACCTCGACCGGGTGTGGCCCCAGTACATCCTGGCCACGACCGGCGCCGCCTACGGCATGGACGTGATGCTGTTCTGCACGTTCTGGGGCCTGTATCCCCTCAAGCGGCCTGAGGTCCGCATCACCGGCGAGGACTGGATGACCCGGATGCTCGGCGTCATGAACAACGAGCGCCTCAGCCACCTGAACGTCGGTGGTGCCGGACCGAAGATGATGCGTCGCATCGCCCGGCGCAAGGGCGTGGCCCCACCCGACGAGCTCATGGGCATCGCCCGTGAGCTCGGCGTGCGCATCGCGCCCTGCCAGATGACCATGGACCTGATGGGCCTCGAACGCTCCGACCTGATCGACGGACTCGAGGAGCCGCTCGGCGCCGCCGCAGCCGTCGCCGAGATGAAGAACGCCGACATCCAGCTCTTCATCTGAACGCCACGCGACCCTCCCCTGCCATCACCGTCCGACCCCGCGACCAGGAGGACACCATGCCAGAGGTCACCCGCACCCTCGACGCGAGCGGACTCGCCTGTCCGATGCCGGTGGTGCGCGCCCGCCAGGCGATCGACCAGATCGAGTCGGGCCAGGTGCTCGAGGTCATCTCCACCGACCGGGGGTCGCTCGGCGACATTCCCGCGTGGGCCGAGGGCACCGGCAACCGGCTGGTCGAACAGCGCGAGGAGGACGGCCGCTTCGTCTTCCTCATCGAGAAGGGCTGATCGTGACCGTCGAGGTGCACACGATCGAGACCCCGAGCCTGGGTGACCGCAGCCACGTGATCACCGACGGGCACATGGCCGTGGTGATCGACCCCCAGCGCGACGTCGACCGGGTGCTGCAGTGCATCACAGAACGCGGGCTGACCATCACCCACGTGCTCGAGACCCACGTGCACAACGACTACGTGTCGGGCGGCCTCGACCTGTGTGCGCGCACCGGCGCGGCCTACCTGGTCGCCGACGGCGAGGCGGTCACGTTCGACCACGTGCCGGTACATGACGGCGACCGCATCACCTCCGGAGAGATCGAACTCGAGGCGGTCGCGACTCCCGGACACACCCCGAACCACGTGTCGTGGGTGCTGCACGGCCCCGACGGCCCGCAGGCCGTGTTCACCGGAGGGAGCCTGCTCTACGCCGCCGTCGGGCGCCCGGACCTGATCTCGCCCGAACTGACCGACACGCTCAGCCGCGCTCAGCACCGCTCCGCACGCCGCCTGGCCGAGCGGTTGCCCGACGACACCGTCGTGCACCCCACCCACGGATTCGGCAGCCACTGCGCCTCGGTGACCGAGGACGTGCTGCGCGAGGGCACCGTCGGCGACGAACGGACACGCAACCCCGCCCTGCTGCTGGACGAGGACGCGTTCGTCGAGCAGCTGCTGGCCGGGCTGCATCCGTACCCGCGGTACTACGCGCACATGGGACCGACCAACGCGAAGGGCGCCGCCCCCATCGACCTGTCGCCTCCGCGACCGTTCGACGCCGCGCAGATCCGCGAGGCCATCGCCCAGGGACACTGGGTGGTCGACCTGCGCCAGCGCCGCGCGTTCGCCCACGACCACGTGCGGGGCACCGTCAACGTGGAACTGCGCGACGACCTGCCCACCTACCTCGGCTGGATCATCCCGTGGGACGTGCCGTTCGTGCTGATCGGCGACCGCGACGACGACGTCACCGAGGCCCAGCGGATGCTCGCCCGCATCGGACTGGACCATCCTGCCGGCGCCAACGGCAACGGCATCGACGACGCCGGGGCCGGAAGCGACCGCGTGTCCTGGCGGGTCGGTTCGTTCACCGATCTCGCGACGGCGCTCGACGGCGACACACCACTCACCGTGCTCGACGTGCGCGAACGGTGGGAGTGGGACGCGAGCCACCACCCCCGCGCCCTGCACGTGCCGTTCTACGAACTCGACGGACGGGTGGACGAGGTCCCCGCCGAGACAGAGGTGTGGGTGTACTGCGCCACCGGCAACCGGGCGACCGTCGCCGGCTCGCTGCTCGAACGCGCCGGGCGGCGCGTCGTGCTGCTCGACGACTTCTGCCTGCCGGGCGACCAGCCCTGGTGACCGACGCGGGTCAGCCCAGCACGACCAGGTCGTCGCGGTGGATGACCTCGCGGGCGTAGCCCGACCCGTACTCGGCGCTCGCGGCGGTGGTCGATCGCCCGGCGACCAGCACGACGTCCGCCACGTCGTAGTTGGTCAGGCCGCGCGCCACCACGCTGCCGTCCGGGTCGACCACCTCGACGGCATCCCCCGCGGCGAACTCTCCGTCCGCTGCGGTGACCCCGACGCTGAGCAGTGACACCTCGTTGGAACGCAGTGCACGGGCCGCACCGGCGTCGACGTGGATGCGGCCGTGCGGGTTGAGGGCGAACCCGATCCACAGGCGCCGGGCCTCGATGCGCTGGGCCTGCGCGACGAACCAGGTCCCGACGTGCGCGCCCGACAGCACGTCGGCGATGCGTGCCTCGTGGGCGTGGGCGACCACGGCGTGGGCGGCCGAACGCACCGCGACGCGGGCCGCCTCGACCTTCGTGCGCATGCCGCCGGAGCCCACGTAGGAACCCACCCCGCCGATCTCCAGGGCGTCGAGCGCGTCGAGGTCGTCGACCCGGTCGAGCAGCGATGCGTCCGCGTGCCTGCGGGGATCTCGATCGAACAGGCCGTCGACGTCGGACAGCAGCACCAGCACCTGTGCCTCGAGCATCGATGCGACCAGTGCCGCGAGGCGGTCGTTGTCGCCGTAGGCGAGCTCGTCGTTGGCGACTGCGTCGTTCTCGTTGATGACCGGTACCGCGCCGAGTTCCAGCAGCCTGCGGATCGTCGTGCGGGCGTTGAGGTAGCGCCCGCGCCGCACGAAGTCGTCCTGACCCATCAGGATCTGCGCTGCGGGACTGCCGTGGGCCTCGAGCACCGACTGGTACGCCTGGATGAGTTCACCCTGACCGACGGCCGCGCACGCCTGCAGTGTGGGCAGGTCGGTGGGTCGGGCAGTGATCCCGAGCAGCCCCATCCCCGCCGCGACGGCACCCGACGAGACCAGCACGACCTGGGTGCCGGCGGCTCGCGCCTCCACCACCTGCTCGGCGATGTCCGCCACACGATCTCGATCGAGTCGACCGTCCGCACGTCGGAGGCTCGACGAACCGATCTTCACCACGGCGAGCCGTGGACGTTCGAACCGCACCGTCATGCTCACACCTCGTCGACGTCGTCGAGCCGGTCGTCCTCCTCCTGCGCGGCGAGCACCGCGGCCCGCTCGTCGGCAGGGAGGTCGTCGAGTTCCGGATCGAACGTGAACGCCATGTCGTCGATGAACACGTCGTCACCAGATCGTGCCCCGGCGGCGACCAGCGCACGCTCCACACCGGCGCGCCGGAGGCGACCCTGCAGGTAGCGCACCGCCTGACCGTCTTCCAGGGGGAGCATGCGCACCCACCGCTCCACCCGCCGGCCGGTGACCACGTAGCCGTCGTGGGCACGTTCGACCTCGAAGTCTGGTCCGTCCGGCACGAGGCGCAGCAACACCTCCCGGTCCACCGGTGTCTCCAGCGGAGTCCGGTGGGCCTCGGCCCGGGCGTCGGCGACGATCTCGCCGAGGCGATAGCGCAGCGCGTCCAGGCCCTCGCCGGTCACCGCGGACACCTCGAAGACCTCCTCGCCCCGTGCCTCGAGCTCATCGCGTACCAGTTGTGCCATCGCCCGGCCGTCGGGCAGGTCGATCTTGTTGACGACCACGACCTGGGTGCGGTCGAGCAGCGTGTGCTCGTGACTCGCGAGCTCATTGCGCACGACCTCGAGGTCGCGCAGCGGATCGCGATCGGTCTCGAACGGCATGGCGTCCAGCACGTGCAGGAGCACCTGACAGCGTTCGACGTGTCGCAGGAACCGCAGGCCGAGGCCACGTCCCTCTGCCGCGCCCTCGACCAGTCCGGGGACGTCGGCGAGTACGACGTCGACGGGCGTGCCGTCCCGATCGCCCGCGCGCATGACCCCGAGGTGGGGGGTGAGGGTCGTGAACGGCCACGCCGCGACACGGGGCTTCGCGGCAGAAAGGTGCCCGACGAGCGACGACTTGCCAGCGGAGGGGAACCCGACCAGCCCGACGTCCGCGATCAGTTTCAGTTCGAGGCGCAGCGTCTGGTCCTCGGTCTGCTCACCGCGTTCTGCGAACGTGGGCAGGCGTCGATGACGATTGGTGAAGGCCAGGTTCCCACGGCCACCGCGACCCCCACGGGCGGCCAGGTACTGCTGATCCTCGTCCGCGAGGTCGGCGAGCAGGTGACCGTCCGCGTCGCGCACGACCGTCCCGAGGGGCACGCGTACGACCCGGTCCTCGCCGTCGGCGCCGTCGCGAGCCATGCCCGCGCCGTGCACGGCGTCACCACCACGAAGGTGGGGTGCCCGGTGCACGTCGAGCAGCGACGAGACGTTGCGGTCCGCGACGAACACGACGTGTCCACCCCGCCCACCGTTGCCCCCGTCGGGGCCACCGCGCGGGACGTGGGCCTCCCGACGGAAGGACACCGAACCGTTGCCGCCGCGACCGCCCCGCACGAACACGGTGCACTCGTCGACGAAACTGGAGGTGTCCACGGGTCGGCCTTGGTTCGATGCTGCGGGATGGGCGTCGGTACACGGAAGAGGGCGGCCACCGGGGCCGCCCTCGTGCGTCCGTGCTGCGCGAGCGGCCTAGACCTGGACCGGGTCCACGTGCGCCGTCGTGCGTCCACCCGCCTTGTGGAAGCGCACGGCGCCGTCCACCAGCGAGAACAGGGTGTCGTCGCCCCCGCGGCCCACGTTGGATCCGGGGTGGATCTTCGTGCCGCGTTGACGAACGATGATGCTGCCGGCGGTCACGGCCTCGCCGCCGAACCGCTTGACCCCGAGACGCTTCGCGTTGGAGTCGCGCCCGTTGTTGGACGAGCCGCCGCCCTTCTTGGTCGCCATGTCCGGTTCTCCTCGCCGGCGTGCCCTGCCCTCAGGCGTCGGACACGCGGTGCTGTCTGGTCAGATCGCGTCGATCCGAAGGTTCGTGCGGTGCTGACGGTGTCCGCGCCGCTTGTGCTGGCGGGACTTGTTCTTGTAGGTGAAGACGCGGATGCGCGGCGCCTTGTCGTGTCCGGTGATCGTCGCGGTCACCGACCGACCCTCGACCCCTCCGCCGACGGTGACGTCCTCCCCGTCGACGACCATGACGGCGGGCAGCGTGACCCGGTCGCCGATCTCACCGTCGAGCTTCTCGACGGTGATCTGCTGACCGGTCTCTACCCGGTACTGCTTTCCACCTGTGGCGATGACGGCGTACACCTGATCCTCCTGGACTCACCCCGCGTACTGGCGTCATGCTGGTCGAGCGACGCAGCACGATCCGACGGCCACGCAGGATCGTGAGCGAACGCCAACGGAGTCGTACGACGGGCTGGAGCCGACGGTCGTCGGGCACGCGAGCCCGGCGACTGCAGCATCTCGTGGCACCACGACGAGCGGGGAGCACGTCGCGGACGTCAGAAGGTACCCGCCCCGAGCCGGGGGGGTCAACCTCGCACGGCCTCGAGCAGCACGGCGGGCAGGTGGCGAGGGTCATCTGACGCCAGAAGTCGGGCGGCACGCTCGCCCAGCCGGTCCGTGCCACGCCGCGTGTGGAACCAGATCGGGGTGATCCGCGGGCGGAAGGGCCCTCGGACCACGACCTTCTCCACGTCGCGCAGCAGGTACGTGTCATGAACGAACCCGAGCCCCGAGTCCGTCCCGCTCGACGGGCCACGCGCGTCGCCGGCCGGCACATCGTCGTCGACGGGGGCCGGTGCGGCCCCCCATGGTGTGCATCCGAGCCCGAAGGCGACCCCCGGATGGTGGTTGACGAGGACCGTGCCGTAGCGCAGGCGGTCGATCGCCCGTTCCACGGCGACGGCGACGGCGGCGTCGACGAGCGAACGGGGATGCACGATGATCGTCACGGCGAGCGTGCCCCACAGGTCGTCGTTGCACAGGTCGACCGCGGCGTCGAGGAAGTCGGGCACCGACCGCCCGACGTCGAGTTCCACCTCGCCGAGGATCGGGGCGAACACCTCCCCGGTGAACAGCGGGTGGTCGACGTCGTCGGCTCCGAGCCCGGCCAGCAGCGTCCACGGGATCCACGGCTCCTCGGTGGGCCCCACGAACCGCGCCCTGGGATCACCGTCGACCAGTTCGTGCCACTGTTCGCGTGCTCCCGGATACCAGCCGACGCGCGGCCTGGCCTCGGCCAGCGACGACCGCACGGCCTCGAGCAGGGCCCGCCGACCCGACCACGACCGGTGGCCGATCAGCGCACGGGCGGACACGCAGTTGTAGCCCGCGTTGTTCACCAGCATCGATGCGATGTTGTGTCCCTGGTGGCGAAGGTCGGACCGCGACCAGGGGCCCGGCACGACGATCACCGGGGTGACGCTGCCCAGTTCCGCCGTCACCGGCACGTCGGCCGCGTCAGGGCGCTGGCGCACGGACGCAAGCACGCGCCCGTGCGTGTCCGCCGAGCCGGTCAGGTGCACGGCGTTGATCTCAGGATGGCCGATGAGGGCCTCGCCGACCTCGGCACCTCCCTGCACGATCCTCAGCACGCCGCGACGGACGAGGGGCTCGAAGGCCTCCGCCAGGTGCGCGCCGAGCCAGGGGCACACGGGGCTGGGCTTGAGCAGGACCACGCGACGTTCCACGAACAGCTGGTGGAGCACGTCCATCGGCGCGATCGACGCGACGTTTCCGGCCCCGAGTACCAGGGCGACCTCACCGCGGACCTCGCCCGTCGCCGGATCGTGACCCGCGCGGGTGTCTCGCCCTGGCCCCGTGACGCTGGCCTCGTCGACGTCTGCGGTCAGGCGTGCCTGCGCGGTGAACCCCGGCACCAGCAGCGCATCGAGGCGATGAGCAGGCAACAGGGCGACCCGCACGGCACCGTCTGCGCCCCGTGACGTTGCGGGAGGACGCGGACCACCGGTCCGGACCACATCGTCGAGGGTGGTGCGCAGCAGGAGCAGGTTGCGCAGGACCGGCAGGATGCCCGCGATCCACTCCTCCCCGCGCACGACCGGGTCGTCGGGGTGACCCTTGGCCTGCGCGAGGGCACCGACCCATGGCCGTGCCGCGGCGAGTGTGGTCATCCGCAGTTCGTCGAGCAGCGCGATGCGCACGACGGCGTCCTCACGTGCCCAGTCGTCCGCATGCGCCCGCAGCGTCGCGAGGGCCTCGTCGCGCAGCTCGGGTGGCGTGTCGGTGACCGTCACGTCGGGTGCGGTGTCCACGTTCGTCGATCCTCCTGCCGGACACGCGTCGTGTCCTGTCTGCCTCAGCGACCCGCCGAGGTCCCGCCGACCCAGCTGTCGTGCAGGCGCCCGTAGGTCCCCTCGCCCACCAGTTCGGAGTGGGTGCCTCGCTGGACGATGCGCCCCGCGTCGAACACGAACACCCGGTCAGCGCGCTGCGCTGTCGCGAGCCGATGCGCGATGGTGACCGTGGTGCGCCCGGCGGTCAACCGGTCGAGCGCACCCTGCAGACGCACGTCGGTGACCGGGTCGACGGCCGAGGTCGCCTCATCGAGCACGAGCAGGTCCGGGTCGGCGACGCGCGCGCGTGCGAGGGCGACGAGCTGGCGTTCTCCCGCGGACAGGGCGCTGCCCCGTTCCCCGACCGGGGTGTGGATCCCGTCGTCGAGCTCGTCGATCCAGTCGCTCAGGTCGAGATCCGCGAAGGCCCCGTGCACGGCGTCGTCGTCGAGGTGGTCGCGACCCATGCGCACGTTGTCGGCGATGGTCCCGTCGAACAGCGTCCCGTCCTGCGGAACCATGACGACGCGCCGGCGCAGGTCGGAGAACGGCACCTCGTCCGCCGGCACCCCGGAGAGCCGCACCCGGCCCCGGACCGGATCCATCAGCCGGACCAGCAGCTTGGCAAAGGTCGTCTTGCCCGAACCGGTCGCTCCGACCACAGCCACGTGCTGCCCCGGTTCGACGTGGAGATCCACGTCCTCGAGCACCCACACACCGGACGCGGTCGCGACCGTCTCGCCGGGCATCGGGTAGCGAAACCACACGCCCTCGAACCGGATGTCGACCGGTCCGGGGCCGATGCGTCGACCTTCGGGACCCGGGTCGACGACGTCGGGCTCCCGGTCGAGCACGTCGAGCACGCGCCGCCACCCGGCGATGGCGGTCTGCCCCTCGTTGATGACCTCACCGGCGATGAGGACGGGGTCGACGAACAGGGAGATGAGGAACAGGAAGGCGATCACGGTGCCCGGGGTCACGGACCCGTCGACCCCCAGCAGTACCCCCGTGAACACGACCGCGGCCGTCGCGACGGCGCCGAACACCTCGCCAGACGCGGAGAAGCCCGACACGTAGCTCCCCGCACGCACCGCCGACCAGCGGTGCCGTTCGATCGCGTCGTCGATCCGTTGCTGGGTGCGGCCTCGCACCCCGTACGCCCGTACGACCGCGGCCCCGACGACCGACTCGGCGATCACGCCGAGCAGTCGCCCGACGTTCTCCCGCACGATCACGTACGCGGCGGTCAGGCGTCGCTGGAACCAGCGCCCGACGAACACGAACGGCAGGAACACGACGAGCACCACGAGCGTGAGGCGCCACGAGTAGAACGTCATCACGATCGTCGCGACCGACAGCTGGCCGATGGCCGTGACGAGGTTGAGACCGGCCCACTGCATGAACCGACTGATCTCGTCGACGTCACTGGTGACCCGACTCACCAGCGACCCCCGCTGCTGGCTCGCCTGGTGCAGCATCGACAGGTCGTGGATGTGGCGGAACGCCGCCACACGCAGGTCGGACAGGGCGCCCTCGACCACGCTGGCGAGCCGGTAGTTCATCCAGCCGCTCGCGATCGCGGTGGTCGCGACGGCGACGGCCGCCCAGGCGATGATGGTGGTGACCACGGTGAGGTCCGCGGCACCCTCGGCCCCACCGAGCCCGTCGTCGATGGTCTGCTGCACGGCGATGGGCACGATCGCCCGCCCGGCGGTCGCGATGAGGGCCAGGGCGAGCGTGAACGGCAGTCCCCGTCGCAGTCGCGGACTCAGCGACACGCCCCGCACGAGGGTGCGCCAGGCTCCGGGGTTGCGGCCGGGGCTCATGCGGGCCCTCGTGTGTAGGCGGTCACGAGCGCCCGGTAGCCCTCGACGTCGCGCACCATCTGGTCGTGGGGACCGTGGGCCACCACACGCCCGTCGGCGACGTACACCGACTCGTCGGCGAGCAGGATCGACCCGAGACGCGACGCGACGATGACGACCGTCGTGTCGAGGCCCGACTCGGCGAGGCCCCGCAGGATCTCGGACTCCACGGTGGGGTCGACTGCCGACGTCGCGTCGTCGAGGACGAGCAGCCGTGGTCGCCGCACGAGCGCGCGGGCCAGGGCGATGCGCTGCCGCTGACCACCCGACAGGGTCGCTCCCCGCTCACCGATCTGCGTGTCGTATCCGTGGTCGAGTGCGGTGACGAACTCGTCGGCCCGAGCGAGGCGGGCCGCAGCCCGCACCTCCTCGTCTCCCAGGTCGTCGCCCAGGGTGATGTTCTCCCGCACCGTGTCGTCGAACAGGAACGGGTCCTGGAAGACGATCGCGGCGTTGTCGGACACGGTCGGCTCGGTCACCTGCCTGAGGTCTCGTCCGTCGAGCAGGACACGCCCGGTGTCCGGGTCGAGCAGCCGCAGCAGCAGAGACGCGATCGTGGACTTGCCCGACCCGGTGGGTCCGACGATCGCAACCGTGCGTCCCGGCTCGATGGTCAGGTCGACGTCGGTCACGCCCCGTGACGTCCAGGTCGTCGCGTCGTCGGGCTCCTCCCGCGACAGGTCGTCGTGCACCGCGGTCGGGTACCGGAACCCGACGCCCTGCAGGTCGGTGGACGCAGGCCCCTCGCCGGTGACCACCTCGTCGCCCCACGACAGGCGACCCGTGGCACCGAGCACCCGTTCGACCCGTCCCCAGCCGACGATCGCCCGAGGCATCTCCCCGAGCATCCAGCCGAAGACCCGGATGGGCAGGGCCAGCAGGCGGAACAGGTAGGCGAACAGGACGAGGTCCCCCGGCGTCAGCGCACCGTCACGCACACGTGCGGAACCGACCACGAGCACCAGCAGGATCCCGACGTTCGGCAACGCCTCGATGATCGGGTCGAAGTGCGCGCGGAGGCGTCCGACGGTGACCATGCGGTCGCGCAGTTCCTCGGAACGGTCGGCGAACCGACGGGTCTCCGCGTCCTCACGCCCGAGGGTCTTGACCATCAGGGCGGCGTCGAACGACTCGTGGGCGGTCTGTGCGACGTCCGCACGGCCCTGCTGGGCCCGCGTCGCCGCCGTGCGCATCCGCTTCTGGTAGTGCCAGTTCGCGGCAGCGAGCAGGGGGACCACCGAGAACCCGACCGCCGCGAGGAAGGGATCGGTGACGGCGAGCAGCACCCCGGTCACCACCACCAGCACGGTGGCACCGACCGCCATCGGCAACGGGGCTGCGAGGAAGAACGCCGACTCCACGTCCGAGTTCGCGTTCGACAGCAGCGTGCCGGTGGGATGCCGCCGGTGCCAGGACAGGGGAAGGTCGAGGTACTGGCGAGTGACGAGCCGACGGTGGGTGGACTGCAGCGTGTACTGCGCCACGTAGGCGCCGTACCGGCGACCCGCGACCCCGATCGCCTTGAACAGGGCGACACCGAGGATCGCCAGGACCGCGAACCCCAGCAGGGTCCCGTCGACCCGGCCGGCCACTGCGGTGGCGAGCAGGACGTCGTCGGTGATCCAGCCGAGCACGAGCGACGCCGCGACGGTCATGCCGGCGTAGAGGACCGCGCCGCCGATCCCGACCGCGAACGGACCCTTCGCCCCACGCAGGGCGACACCCACGACACGCAGGCCGCGACGCAGGTGACCGCCGGACGATGCTCCGGTCGCCCGGTCCGTCACTCCAGTTCGGTGACGAGACCGCGGCCCTCGCAGGTCTCACAGGCCCGGCTGAAGGACTC
Organism: Nitriliruptoraceae bacterium; assembly: GCA_040880235.1. Classification (GTDB taxonomy): domain Bacteria; phylum Actinomycetota; class Nitriliruptoria; order Nitriliruptorales; family Nitriliruptoraceae; genus JBBDIX01. The sequence goes on along the minus strand of JBBDIX010000073.1, from coordinate 56,527 downwards.
GACGAGTCCCTGGCTGACGTTCTTGCGGGTCATCTGCACCAGCCCGAGCCTTGACACCTCGGACACCCGGGTCTTGGTCCGGTCACGCAGCAGTTCCCGCTTGAGACGCCGCACGACCTGGTCCTGGTTCACCTTGAGCAGCATGTCGATGAAGTCGATGACGATGATCCCGCCCATGTCCCGCAGGCGCAGCTGACGCACGATCTCGTCGGCGGCCTCGAGGTTCGTCTTGAGGACGACCTCCTCGAGGTTGGTGTCGGCATCCCCGGTGAACTTGCCTGTGTTGACGTCGATGACCTTCATTGCCTCGGTGGACTCGACGATCAGGTAGCCGCCGGACGGCAGCCACACCTTGCGCGACATCGCCTTGCGCAGCTGGTCGGTCACGTCGTACGCATCGAACAGCGGCGCGAGTGACGCCCGACGGTCGGTGGCGGCCCGCAGTTCCTCCGGCGTGAGCGGTGCGGCCGCAACGACGGCCTCGGCGGCGTCTGACGCGGAGGCGGCCTCCCGGGAGCCCTGCGCGTCGGAGCCATCACCATCACTCGTGTCGCCGTCACGACTCGCACCCCCGTCACCGCTGGCGCGGCGGTCGTCGGTCTCCGTGGCGTCACCTGCAGCAGCCTCGTCCGACTCGGCGTTCGCAGCGGCGGCGTCCGCAGCGGCGGCGTCCGCAGCCTCGGCGTCATCGGATGCCGGGGCACCGGCCGCCCGCGCACGCGCGTCGGCGGTCGGCTGCCCGTACAGCTCAACCTTGGCGAGCAGTTCGGGAGCGACCTCCTCGAGGTAGTCGCGGACCTGGTGGTACAGGTCCTCCTCGTCGACCACGCACCGCAGGAACTCCGGACCGAAGTTGTCGCGGATCACCTTGACGACGAGCGGTGGCTCCTCGTAGACGGTGTCGAGCGCCTTCGCGGCGGCGGCCGCCGCCGCCGCCCGCTCCCCCAGGGCGAGCAGGCGTTCGATGTCGGCGGTCAACTGCTCCTCGGACACGGTCTCCGCCGCGGTACGGACGATGATGCCGTGATGCTCGGGCTTGACCTGCTTGACGATCCGACGCAGGCGATCACGCTCCCGGTCGGTGAGCTTGCGCGAGATCCCGAACAGGTCGGAGTTGGGCGCGAGCACCGTGTAGCGACCGGCGAGCGACAGGTGCATGGTGAGCCGCGGGCCCTTGGTCCCCATCGGGTCCTTGGTGACCTGCACCAGGACCGTCTGGCCGGGCTTCAGCACGTTCTCGATGCGCTGGTCCTGTCCCTCCTCCAGGTCCAGCTCGTCGTACAGGACCTCGCCCGCGTACAGCACGCCGTTGCGGCCCTTGCCGATGTCGAGGAACGCCGCCTCCATCCCGGGCAGGACGTTCTGCACCCGGCCCATGTAGATGTTGCCGACGTAGGTGACGTCGTCCTTGCGCGTCACGTAGTGCTCGACGACCGTCCGATCCTCCAGCACCGCGATCTGCGTGCGGTCGGATCGGGCGGTGACGAGCATGGTCCGAGGCGGCCCGTCCAGCATCGCGCGACGGACGTCCTCGGACACCCCACCGACGTGCTGTGGCCCGCGGCGCCCCGATCCGCCACGACCGCTGCGCCGAGCGGCGACCCGGGTCCCCCCACGGGCGATCGCCTGCTCGACGTCGTCGTCGCTGTCGGACTGGTCGCCGTCGTGGTCACCGTCCTGGCGCGACGACCCGTCGTTGCCACCACCGGAACGGCCGGACTGCCGTTGCCCACTGCCTCGACCGCCTCCCCCGCCCTGGGATCCGCGACCACCCGTGCGTCCGCCGGATCGGTCGTCCGAACGGTCGTCGGAGGAGTCGTCCGACGAGTCGTCGCCGTCCTGCGCCGACCCGTCGCCGGACGCCCCGCCGCGGCCCTGACCGCCTCGGCGGCCACGGCCTCGTCCTCCACGGCGTCGCCGGCGGCGGCCACCGCCCCCGTCGCCCCCGTCGCCCGAATCGCTCCGGTCGTCCTGGTCTCCCTGGTCGGTCGCTCGGTCGGCGCCCGCGCTGGTGTCACCCGAGGCGCCATCGGTGTCGTCCGACGAGGACCGACCACGGGCCCGTGTGGGCCGTTCCGTGTCGGACACGCCGCTGGAGCCCGTCGAGCGGGAACGCGTGCGCGTACGGGTGCGTACGGTCGCCTCACCCTCGGCCGACGAGTCGGTCGAGGTGGTGCGGTCGGACGTGCTGGTCGAGTCGGCGGCGCCGTCGGCCCGCCTGTCGCTGGTGTCGGTCACGGTGGACTCGCTCGTGGTCAGGCGGCCTCCGCATCGACGTCGACGACCAGTGGTTCGATCCTGCCGGTGAGCGCCTCGCGCAGGCCATCGGGAACCGGTTCACCCTGAGCCACGCGCCGACTGCGTGCGGGCTCGGCGATGTCACCATGCGAGAGTGCTGCGTGCAGGTCTGCTGGTCGTACGGTCTGGCCGTCGTTGCGGAGCACCGCGCGAAGGACGGTGCACGCGTCGCCAGAGCAACGCGTCGACGCGGCGAGCGCGAGCAGCGCGGGACGTGTGTCGATGGTCCGGTCACCGTCGGGACGGTGACGGACGACCTCGACATGGTCGCGCGTCAGCAACTCGTCGCTGCGTCTGGACAGGAGCGCGGTCAGCTCGGCCTGGTCGACCGGTGGCCACTCGAGCTCCCAGAGGGTCGCGGGCAGCATCCGCGCCAGCTTCGGCGCGCCACTCGGAACCTCCATGTAGGTCAGGATCTGCATCCCCTGCGGCAGTGTGTCCGACAGGCGCTCGAAGTCCGCCTCGGGGCGAATCGGCGCCGCGAACGTCAGTTCCGCGTACTCGCCCGTCGACACGTGGCCAACCGGCAGGGCGTCGGGGAAGGACACCCGGGCATGGGGCGTGAACCCCTCCGAGTAGGCGATCGGCAGGTCGGCACGCCGCAGTGCGCGTTCCCAGACCGAGGTGAGGTCGCGCGCAGAGATGAAGCGCGTGCGACCCTCCTTGGTCCAGCGGACGCGGTAGCGGGTGCTCACGCCGATCGGCCTCCCGTGGACGTGTGGGACGCATGACGTTCCGGGGTGACCGGCAGCGCGTCCGAGCCGCCGAGACCCTGGGGCAGGACCGGGAGCTGAAATCCCCCGGTGTACCCGGTGTCGTGTTCGACGTTGAGGCCTGGGCAGACCCCGCAGTCGTAGCACGGAGACCAGCGACAGTCGTCGAGGTCCTTCTCCGACAGGGAGTCCTGCCAGTCCTCCCACAGCCAGGACTTCTCCAGCCCGCTGTCGAGGTGATCCCAGGGCAGGACCTCACGTTCGTCACGCGTGCGACCGCTGTACCAGGCCAGGGCCAGACCAGTGTCCTCGAGCGCCTGCATCCAGGTGTCGAGCGTCGGCATCTCGTGCCAGCCGTCGAAGCGCGCGCCCAGCTGCCAGGCCCGCTCGACGGCGTCGGCGACCCGGCGGTCACCGCGTGCGAGCAGACCCTCGATGACCCCCTCCTCGGGGTCGTTGGTGCGCAGGCGCAGGCCCGTGTGTTCACGGATGGCGTGCCGGATCAGGGCGAGCTTGCGGCGGATCTCCTCTGCGGAGTCCTGCGGCGCCCACTGGAACGGCGTGTGCGGCTTGGGCACGAACCCGCCGACCGAGATGGTGACCCGGTTGGACTTCCCGTGCTGGCGCGCGAGCTCGTAGGTCCGGATCCCCAGGTCGGCGATCGCGAGCACGTCCTCGTCGGTCTCGGTGGGCAGACCCACCATGAAGTACAGCTTGACGTGCCGCCAGCCCTCCGAGAACGCGATCTCGGTGGTCCGCAGCAGGTCCTCCTCCGACACCATCTTGTTGATGACGGCCCGCATCCGTTCGCTGCCCGCCTCGGGGGCGAACGTGAGCCCGGTGCGACGCCCGTTGCGGGCCAGTTCGTTGGACAGGGTCACGTTGAAGGCGTCGACGCGCGTGGACGGCAGTGACAGGGACGTCGTGGTGCCCTCGTAGGTGTCGGCCAGGTCCCGGGCGATCGACCCGATGGCGGAGTGGTCGGCCGACGACAACGACAGGAGCCCGACCTCCTCGAAACCGGTGTCGCGCACGCCGTCCTCGACGAGCCGCTGGACGGTCTCGGGGCGCCGTTCGCGCACGGGACGGGTGATCATCCCGGCCTGACAGAACCGGCAACCTCGTGTGCAGCCGCGGAAGATCTCCACGCTGAAGCGTTCGTGCACGGTCTCGGTCGACGGCACGATCTGGCGACGCGGATAGGCCCACTGCTCGAGGTCCTGCACGGTGCGCCGGGGAACGAACGACGGGGCGTGAGGATGCACGGGCACCGTCTGACGGAGTCGTCCGTCATCCGTGTATCGCGCCTCGTACAGCGACGGCACGTAGACGCCCTCGACGCGCACGAGCCGTTCGAGCAGCTCGCGGCGCGCTTCGGTCCCGTGGGCGTCGGCGTCGAGCACGTCCTGCTTGAAGCGGCGCAGCACGTCGTCGATCTCGAGCGTGACCTCCTCGCCGTCGCCCATGACCACCGCGTCGACGAACGGCGCCAGCGGTTCCGGGTTGAAGGCGGCGTGGCCTCCCACCAGCACGATCGGGTCGTCGACCAGCCGGCGATCGGCGCGGATCGGCACCCCACCGAGGTCGAGCAGGTTGAGCAGGTTCGTGTGACCCAGTTCGTGGGGCAGGGTCACCGCGAACACGTCGAACGCCCACAGGGGGCGGTGCGTCTCCAGCGAGAACGTGGGGATCCCGTGCTCCCGGAGGAGTTCCTCGAGGTCGATCCACGGGGCGTAGCACCGCTCCGCGAGCGTGTCGGGACGTTCGTTGAGGATCTCGTAGAGGATCTGCACGCCCTGGTTGGGTTGGCCGACCTCGTACGTGTCCGGGTAGCAGAGCAGCCAACGGGTGCTCGCGGCGTGCCACGGTGTCACGGCCTGGTTGTACTCGCCGCCCACGTACTGAGCGGGCTTGCGGACACGATCGAGCAGCGGTTCGAGCGCCTCCCAGTAGGAAGGCGGCTCGACCGCGCGGTCGCCGGCGTGCCGGAACTCGAGTCGTTCTCCGGGAGGCGGCGTCGCCGCGGGCGTCGGCAGCGGTGCGATACCGAGCACGAGGCCTCCTGATCGTGGTGTGGCGCCGTGTCCTGATGGGACCCACGGGGGTGACGCAGGGTCACTGCGCCCCGGGTCCGACGTGCACGTGACACGTGACGCGGCACCGCGCCGAGCGTAGCAGTGGCCAGGCCCTGACCCGACGGTGCGGCGGTGTGACGGAGCGAGGCGTCAGAAGCGTCGCATGTGGATGCTCTGGAGGACCCCGATGAGGGAGAACCACATGATGAGCGACGTTCCCCCGTAGCTCACGAACGGCAACGGCAGGCCCGTGACCGGCATCAGGCCGATGGTCATGCCCACGTTGACGAACACCTGGAAGGTCAGGATCGAGGCGATCCCGGACGCGACCAGCCGACCGAACAGGTCCTTGGCGGTCGCAGCGATCATGAGGGCCCGCCACACGAGCACGGCGAACAGGGCGACCACGGCACTGGTCCCGACGAACCCGAACTCCTCACCGACGACGGTGAAGATGAAGTCGGTGTGGTTCTCCGGGACGTACGCCAGGGCGGTCTGGGTGCCCTGGAACAGGCCCTTGCCCGACAGCTGACCGGACCCGACCGCGATCAGCGACTGGCGGGTGTGGAACGCCGCGCCCTGGGCCAGTGCCGGGTCGCTCGCGTCGAGGAACGCCGTCAGGCGACGCACCTGGTAGTCCTGGATCAGTTCGGTCTGCAGCGAGACGAGGAAGCCCGCGATCCCGGCGATGACGAGCGCCACGAGGTAGCGGACGCGCACGCCACCGACCAGGAACATCCCGGCGGCCAGGAACACGAACACCATCGAGGTGCCCAGGTCCGGCTGGACGAACACCAGGGCCGTGGGCACGACCGCGATGACCAGCCCGATCGCAACCTCTCCGAGACCCGGCTGCGCCTTCGCCTCGCTCAGCAGGGCGGCGATTGCGATGAGCACCGCGACCTTGGCGAGTTCGGACGGCTGCAGCTGGGCCGGCCCGACCACCAGCCAGCGCTGAGAACCACCGACGGCGTTACCCAACGGGGTGAGCACCGCGATCAGCAGCACGATCACCGTCCCGTACAGCACGAAGACGTACGACTGCAGCCGGCGGTAGTCGACCATCGAGGCCACGACCATCACGACCAGACCGATGGCCAGCGCCACGAGCTGTCGGTTCAGGTACAGGGTGTTGGGCAGTCCCTGCAGGGTCAGCTGGTGGAGCTTGGCACTGAAGATCATGACCAGCCCGATGCCCGCGAGCGCGAGCGCCGCGACGACCAGGATCGTGTCGACGTGCCGAGTGGGCGCGTACGCGTCCATCCAGCGCGACTGCAGCTCCGCGCGCAGGCGACGCGCATCGGGGTCCCCGGTGTACCTGTTCGACATCCTGTACCTCGCTGCGGGTCGGGGTCAGTCGAGGATCTCGGGGCCGGCCTCGAACTCGACGAGGGGCGCGGGCACCACGTCGAAGATCACCTCGAGGATGTTGCGCACGATCGGCGCCGCGGTCTGCGAGCCGCCGCCGCCCTCCTCGACGCTGACGACCACCACGTACTGGGGATCGTCTGCCGGTGCGTACGCGACGAACCAGGCGTACGGGACCTTCGGCTTCTGTTCGGCGGTCCCCGTCTTGCCGGCCACGGGGATCTGGTCGAGCGGGAACCCGGCGAACGCGCCGCGGGCGGTGCCCCCGGGTTCCATCACGACCGACCGCAGGCCCTGCTGCAGCGCACCGAGGGTCGCCGCATCGAGGTCGAGCGTCCCGATGACCTCGCGACCGAACTCCTCGAGGATCTCCCCCGTCGGGGAGACGATCCGCGAGGCGACCCGCGGTCGGAGCAGCTCTCCCCCGTTCGCGACCGCGAGGTACGACGTGGCGACCTGCAGCGGGGTGGTCTCGATCTCTCCCTGCCCGATCGACGTGTTCACGGCATCACCACCGCGCCAGACCCCGCCGTACAGGCAGTTGTCCTCGAGCACGAGCTGCACGTACGAGCCCGGCTCGGACTGCTCCGCCTGGTCGCACCACCGGTCCCGGCGGTCGAGCCACCGCTGCTCCTTGCTGGCACGGTTCGGGATGTAGCCCGTCGCCTCGGAGGGCAGGTCGATGCCGAGCCGCCGGCCGAAGCCAAAGCGATGGGCGACCTCTGCGAGCACCTCCGTGACCGCGCCGGCGGTCGTCGTGCCGGGCCCGGTGGCGGACGACGCGTCGTTGGCGGCGATCTGGCGCTGCTCGGTCTGCCACTGGCGGTAGGCGATGTCGTAGAAGTACGTGTCACAGGAACGCATCAGGGCCCGTGACAGGGGCATGGCCGGTTCAGCCGACGCATTCCAGTTGCGAAACGTGTTGCCGCCGATGGTGTAGCTCGAGGGGCACGGCAGGAGCGTCGACGGCCCGACCTGACCCGACTCCACCCCGGCCGCGCCGCTGACGGTCTTGAACACCGACCCCGGGGGGTAGCGCCCCTGGATCGCCCGGTTGACGGCGGGCTGGGGAACCTCCGGGGTGTTGTAGAGGTAGTCGGCGTAGTCCTGTGACAGGCCTCCGACGAACTTCCGGGGGTCGTAGGTCGGGTTGGACGCCAGTGCGAGCACGGCGCCGTCGACGTCCATGACGATCGCGGACCCCGCAGTCGACGGGAGGTTGCGCCCGTCGGTGCGCACGATGTCGCGGCTCGCGACCATGCCGGCCTCGAGCAGGTGCTCGACGGCGGCCTGCAGTTCCAGGTCGATGCTGAGGACCAGGTCGTTGCCGGGGGTGGACTCGGTCTCCCGCAGGACGTCCAGCACCCGGTTCTGCGCGTTGACCTCCAGCAGCCGGGTTCCCTCGGTTCCCCGGAGCCACGACTCGTAGACTGCCTCGACCCCGGCGCGGCCGATGAGGTCGCCGCCTCGGTAGTCCGCGAAGCGTTCGTCGTCGAGCTCAGCCTCGGAGATCTGATTGAGGTAGCCGACGACATGGGCCCCGAGCGTTCCGTACGGATGGTCACGCAGCGGCAGCGTCTCCGTCATGACCCCGGGGAACAGCTCCTGGTGTTCACGCACGCTGAAGACGATCTCCGGAGTGACGTCCACCGCGATCGGCACCGGCCGGAACGGGCTGTACCGCCGCGACGTGAGGCGTTCGAGGACCGAGTCCTCGGAGAGGTCGAGCAGGAGTGCGAGTCGGGAGATGACCCGTTCTGCCTCGGCGTCGAGGGGGTCCCCATCCTCGTCGACCAGGGCCTGGCGGTCCGCACTGACGGCAAGGGCTGGCCGGTTGCGCACGAGCTGCTCACCGCCGGACGCGAGGATGTCGCCGCGTGGGGCCTCGGTCACGACCTGACGGAGGCGGTTGGTGTCCGCGAGTTCGACGTACCGGTCGCCCGCGAGCACCTGCAGGAACCACAGCCGCGAGAGCAGTGCGAGGAACAGGGCGATCACCACGACAGACAGGAACGTCAGGCGCAGGACGGAGGACGTCTCGGACGTTGACATCGGGGCTCGACGGATCTGACGTGGCGTCCGGCGACACTACCAGCGGCCGGGGACCGTTCCGGCGCAGTCGATCACGCCTGTTCAAACGGTGCCGAGGATGCCTGCGGCAGTCCTCTGAGCACCCGCGCGACGGCACCCAGCACCAGGGGAGCCAGCGCGACGTTGAAGATGCCCACGCCGATCGCGGCCTGCACGAGCAGGGCCGACGGCAGCCGCTCGTCACCGAGCAGCAGCACGAGCGTCCCGTGCGCGGCGGTCCCGACCACTCCGGTGACCAGTGCGACCAGCAGCGGAGCAGACAGCGACGACGGCGCCAGGTACGGACGCACCGCACCGGTCGCGAACCCGATGGCGGTGAGCACCAGAGTGCCCACACCGACCGGGCTGAGCACCGTCAGCAGATCGGAGACCAGCCCCGCGGCGAACCCGACGCGCAGGCCGACCAGCGGCCCGTCGGCAAGCGCTGCGGCGACGACGAGCAGCAGCAGCACGTCCGGCCGGAACCATCCCGTCGGCAGCAGCGGGAACACGGCCGTCTGGATGATGGCGGCCGCCACGACCAGCAGGCCGACCGTGAGCGTGCGCACGATCACCCGCCGCCCTCCCCGTCGTCCCCGGGTGCGCCATCTGCGTCGTCGGGGTCGTCGGCGGCATCACCGGTGTCCTGCGCCCGCGCGGATGCCCCGGGCCCGAAGATCCCGTCGATCAGGTCGCCGGTCGCATCGGTGTCGTCGCGTTCGAGGAACCGCGGACCCGACGGCGCATCGAAGTCGACGCCGGGGGTTCCCTCGAGCGGCGGCACGGGCTGGACCGGACTGCTGAGGATCACCAGCACGTGGTGCAGCCGGGTGAAGTCCACGAAGGGCCGGACCGTCAGTTCACGCACGAGGCGAGCCGACGGCTCACCGACGTCGCCCACCAGCCCGACCGGAATCCCCCCGGGGAACACCCCGCCCTGATAGCTCGAGGTGACGACCTCGTCGCCCACGGCGACATCCGCCGCCGGGTTGAGTGGCCGCAGCACCATCGGGTCACTGCCGCGGCCCTCGATCGTGCCGATCTGCCCGGTGCGCGAGCTGCGTGCGGCGGCGAAGAAGCTCGGGTCGATCGCGAGCAGCACGCGCGACGACGTGTTCGTCACCTGCACGACCCGTCCGACGAGTCCGTCCCCGTTGATCACCGGCATGTCGCGTGCGACACCCTCGCGGCGGCCGACGTCGATGGTCACGGTCCACTCGAAGCTCGACGGAGACAGCGACACCACCCGGGCGGGGACCGTCTCGTGGCTTCCCTGTGCACGCATCGCGAGCAGGTCGCGAAGCTCGTCGTTCTCCCGTTCGAGGTCCGTGAGCGTGCGCCGGCGCTCGCGCAGCCGTTCGACCTCGTCGCGCAGACGCTCGTTGTCCGACCGGAGCGTGAAGAGGTCGCCGGCCCCGGTGAACGCGTTGCCAACCGGGCGCAGGAGCATGGTCGCGCCGTCCTGCACCGGCTGGAACACCTGGGTCGCCAGGCCACGAGCTCCGTTGAGGAGGCCGCCCTCACCGGATCGCACGTCGATGGTCACGAGCACGAGCGCGACCAGCACGAGGGCGGCGAGCACGATGCGTGAGCGTCGCCGCTGATACACGAGCGCAGGCCTCCGTGTCGCCCACAGCGCCTCGATGCGCGGTCGGTCAGTGGCGGGAAGACGAGATCAACAGCTTCTTGAGGGCCTCGAACTCCTCCAGACACTTCCCGGATCCGATCGCGACCGACGACAGCGGGTTCTCCGCCACGTGGATCGGGATGCCGGTCTCGTGCTTCAGCCGTTCGTCGAGCCCCTTGAGCAGACCCCCACCGCCGGTGAGGACGATGCCCTTGTCCATGATGTCCGCAGCGAGTTCCGGCGGGGTCTTGTCCAGGGTGTTCTTGACCGCGTCGATGATGGCGTTGACCGGTTCCTCCATCGCCTTGCGGACCTCGTCCGCCGACAGGATGATCGTCTTGGGCAGTCCGGACACCAGGTCGCGTCCACGGATCTCCGCGTGGGGCTCGTCGGGAAGCGGGAACGCGCTGCCCACCGCCATCTTGATCTCCTCGGCGGTGCGTTCGCCGAGCATGAGCGAGTACTCCTTCTTGATGTAGGAGATGATCGCCTCGTCGAGTTCGTCTCCGCCGATGCGGATCGACTGCGACGTCACGATCCCCCCGAGCGAGATCACCGCGACCTCGGTCGTCCCCCCGCCGATGTCGACGACCATGTTGCCTGCGGGCTCGTGGATCGGCAGTCCTGCACCGATGGCCGCCGCCATCGGCTCCTCGATGATGTAGGCCGCACGCGCACCCGCCTGCACGGAGGCCTCCTCGACGGCACGCTGTTCGACCCCGGTGATCCCCGACGGGACACACACGACCACACGTGGCTTGGCGAGGAAGCGCCGCTTGTGCACCTGTTGGATGAAGTAGCGGAGCATCTTCTCCGTGACGTCGAAGTCGGCGATCACACCGTCCTTCAGGGGACGCACCGCGATGATGTGGGCCGGAGTGCGGCCGATCATCCGCTTCGCCTCGGAGCCGACGGCGAGGATCGCGCCGTTGCGCGTGTTGATGGCGACCACGGACGGCTCATTGAGCACGATGCCGCGGCCTCGCACGTAGACGAGGGTGTTCGCGGTGCCGAGGTCCACGGCCATGTCTCGGCCGAGGAACTGGAAGGTGGAGGTGAAGCTCGCCACGCCAGGCCTGAATCGTCGTGTTGCGGTCGAGACTAACACCGCCGAGGAACGCGAGGAGCCACTCCGGTCGGCCATTCGAACCTGTAGAGTCCCCCTCTTCGGCCGACGGGGGCCGACCGTGGGATGAGCGGTCCTGGCCTGCGTCTCGATGAGCGTCGGTGGACCGCCCGGGCCGGACCAGGGAGGTCACCTGCGTGACCGAGCAACCGCGGACGCAGCCTCCGCAGGTGGACCGCGGGGCGAGCCTCGAGGCAGTCCGCCGGTGGCGTGAAACGACCGCGACCACAGGCGGATCTCCGGCCGACGTGCTGGGCCAGGCACTGACCGATGGCGCCGTCCACGTGGCCTTTCAACCCATCGTGGATCTCGACGACGGCCGTGTCGTCGCCGTGGAGGCACTGGTCCGCCTCGAACCCCCGCCAGCGGACGAACTGGCGGGCGCTCCCCGGCTCGTCGCCGTCGCAGAGGACTCCGGCCTGATCGGCGTGCTCGGGACCTATGTGCTCGAGGAGACGTGCGCATGGCTGTCCGTGTGGCGTGTCGCGGTGCCCGACCTGCTCGTGCACGTCAACGCCTCCCCCACCGAGTTCCAGGACCCCGAGTACACGTCCCGGGTGCTCGCCATCCTCGCCGCCAACGGTCTGCCCAACGGAGCGCTGGTCATCGAGATCACGGAGACCGCAGCGCTGGACCACAACGCGGTCTCCCAGGAGACGATGTACTCCCTGACGTCCGCCGGGGTCGTCATGTCGCTCGATGACTTCGGGACCGGGTTCGGCTCCCTCGACCTGCTCGCCAACACCCCGGCACGGATCGTGAAGCTGGATCGGTCGTTCGTGTCCGCACTGCAGGAGGACCGCACCGTGCGCGGGCGCGGGCTGATCGTGCAGGCGACCATCGGCATGGCGCGCTCACTCGGACTCGAACTCGTCGGTGAGGGCATCGAGACCATCGAACAGGCACGGATCCTGCGCAGCTGGGGATGTCAGCTCGGCCAGGGCTACCTGTTCGGCCGACCGGCCCGCGGCGAGGACCTCGACCTGCGTTCGGCACGGTTCGCCGACGAGACGATGCTGCCCGTCATCCGCAGCCAGGGCCTGTCGCAGGACGCACTCGAGGTCGGCATCGGCCTGTCGAGGTTCCTGATCGCTGCGGACCCGGCCACGGCCGTGGTGCGCGCGGACGCGGCCGCGGTCGCCGTCGTCATCGCCTCCGCGATCGGCGCCCACCGGCTGCGCACCGATGCCGCCGCCCTGCTCGCGACCATCCCGGACGTCGAGGCGCTGCTCAACGGCGCCGACATCGACGTCACACATGTGGACGTCGAGGTCGGCGAACTGCTCGGTGCGCTCGCCGTGACGCCCATCATCTCCCGCGACACGACCGCCGGGGCCATCGCCCGCACCGCCTGGGCGTTGTCGGTACAGAGGGCGCGAGGAGCTCTGCAACCTGATCCCGCACTGCTCGCCGCACACCCGGATCCGGCCGTGGACGCCGAACTGCGTGCACGCGTGGCGGACTGGTGGGCGACGCCGTCGGTCTCCGACCCGCAGGCGACCGCGTTCGTGCTGAGCCGGGGAAGGACCTCCAGCGGTAGCCCGGAAGAGCAACTGCGCGCCCTGGCCGGCCTGATCCGCGCGATCGGCGTGTCCGGGAGCCTCGAGGACATCCTCGAGGTGGCCGCCGACGAGGCCCGCAAGTTCATCGGGGCGTCGTCCCTGTCCCTCGGACGATTCGAGCACGGTGGGACCCCGGACGATCCACCCATCGCCCGCGTCCTCGTCAACCTGGGCGATCTGCGACCGGGCGAGTACCGCCAGCCCGCGAACGAGGTCTACACCGTGGCGGACCTGCCCGCCGGCCTGTCAAGGGTCCTGCAGCGCACGTTCCACGTGGAGACTTTGGGGGATCCCGCTGGCGACCCCGTCGAGCAGGCACACCTGCGACAGCGCCAGCGCGGATCCGCCGCCTACGTCCCCATCGTGGTCGACGGGGAGGTCTGGGGATGCCTACAGGCGGCGACGGCACTCGGCGCCCCGTCGTTCACGTTTGCCGACGGTCCACCGCTGAGCACCGTCGCGGGGTTTCTCGCCGTGGCCATCCGGCACGCCGAGGACCTGACACGGATCAGTCGTCTGGCCAGCGAGGACCAGCTGACCGGGCTGCCCAACCGCCGCGCCCTCGAGTGGCACCTGGACGTGCTGCTCGACAATCCCGCGACCCGGGTCGGACTCGCGGTCGCACTCGTCGATGTCGAGGCACTGCACGCCATCAACGACGAGTTCGGCCACCAGACCGGCGACGAGGTGCTCATCCGGACCGGCGCCGCCCTGTCCGCGGAGATCCCCGGGTTCCCGGACGCCCTGGTCGCACGAATCTCCAGTGACGAGTTCTGCGTGGTGGCCACCCTGCCGCCCGACGAGGTCGCCGCCCGACTGGAGCGTGCCCAGCAACGCCTGCTCACCGGGCCCGTTCCCCAGCCGCGACTCCACTGCGGCGTCGTCGCGGTGAACGACGCGGACACCAGTCGCAGGATGGTGGTCGCACGGGCAGACGCGGCCGAACACCGGGCCATCATGCGCGGCGAGACGGTCGTGGTCGCCGGCGACGCCGACCCCACCACCGACAGCACCACGGTCCCGGTACGACGTCCCGCACACGATCGTCGCCGCCACGAACGACACCCCACGGACGGCATCCCCCGGGTGGCCGCCCTCGACCGCTGGACCACGCAGGTGGTTGCCGACGCGACGGAGACGGAGGAACTGCTGACGACACTCGCGGACACGGTGATGGACATCCTCGACACGGCCAGCTGGACCCTGCAGATCCATCGCTCCGACGACCCCGAACCCCGACTGGCCCGCACGTCGGTGCGGCGCTCGAGCGTCCCGCGCGACGTGCTGAGCCTGGTCCACGTCGACGCCGGCACACGTTGGGAGCTGACGATCGAACTCGACGACCGCAGCGCGAGCCTCCGTGGGGCCCGCACCCTGGTCGACGCGCTCCACCTGCAGGCGACGGGCCACCACCCGCACCTCGAGTGAGGAGGTGGCCAGCCACGATCATCAGTTGTCCGTGGCCACCCCTCGTCGCGCCAGACTCACCCAACGGTCGGCCCCGATCACCAGGTGATCGAGCACCTCCACCCCGACCAGTTCGCCCGCCCGCATCAGCCTGCGGGTGACGGCCTCGTCGTCACGGGACGGAGACGGGTCGCCCGACGGGTGGTTGTGGGCGAGCACGACGGCCGCGGCATTGGCCAGCAGGGCGTCTCGCAGCACTTCCCGTGGCGCCATGAAGGTGTGGTCGATCGACCCGACACTGACCGTGACCATCGCACGCAGGCGATGCTTCGTGTCGAGCAGCGCCGCGACGCATCGCTCGCGGTCCGCACCGTCGAACGCCGGGACGAGCACTCGGGCGGCCGCGTCGGGCGAGGTGATCTCTGCGCGTGGGCGCGGGGAGATCACCTCGAAGCGGTCACACGTGGCACATCCGGGACCGGGACGCACAGTCCCCGTCGTCGGACCGGGCGTCCAGGTGTCGGGCACGGCGATCTGCGTCACGTGATGCTCCTCCACGGATGAGGGAGCCATCGTGCATGGCCGCGCGGACCCCGACGACGCGGAACGCCGCGGGCCTGGGGACTACTGGAAGCGACCGGGGAAGAAGATCTCGAGTTCGCGCGCCGAGCTCTCCGGCGAGTCGGACCCATGGACGATGTTCTCCCCGATCACGGTGGCGAAGTCGCCGCGGATCGAGCCGGGCGTCGCCTCGATGGGGTTGGTCGCCCCCATGAGTGCGCGCATGCCGGCGATCGCGTCGTCGCCGCGGACACACATCGCGACCAGTGGCGCGGAGGTGATGAATTCGACCAGTTCCCCGAAGAAGGGGCGCTCGACATGCTCGGCGTAGTGGGACTCGGCAACCGAACGGTCGATCGTTCGCAGCTCGAGGGCCTCCAGCGTCCAGCCCTTGCGTTCGATGCGTCCCACCACCTCCCCGACCAGGCCGCGGCGCACGCCGTCGGGCTTCACGAGGATGAGCGTCTTCTCCACTGCCACCGGTGACCTCCAGGGTCGTCGTCTGTTGCCGTCGTCCCGTCGGGACCGTCCCCGCCAGACCGCGCACGGCCACGGGGATGCCCAGACTACGCGTCATCGACCGGTCGGTGGCGCGCTCGGGCCTCGCCGACGGTGTGCAGCGAACCGGTGACGAGGATCCCGTCGCCGTCCGACACGAGGTTCGTGGCGAGGTCGAGCGCGTCGGCGACGGAGTCGGCGGCCTCCACGGCCACGCCCGTCGATTCCCAGACCTCCAGTGCGGCCGCGTGCATCCCTGCGACGTCCATGGCGCGGGGCGAGTCCGCTCGCGTGACGATCACGTGGGAGGCGACGGTCCGCAGTTCCGACAGGATCCCCACGACGTCCTTCTCCTCGAGGCACGCCACCACCAGCACCAGTTCGCGGAACCCGAACGACTCTTCGAGTGCGGCGGCCACGGCCCGGGCCCCGAGTGGGTTGTGGGCCCCGTCGAGCACGATCGTGGGTTCGCGGTGCACGACCTCCAGGCGCCCCGGGACCTCCACGGCGGCGAACCCCTCACGCAGCACGTCGTCGTCCATGGACGTGAACGACTCGCCGGTGAACCCGGCGAACGCGGCGAGGGAGACGGCGGCGTTGCGCGCCTGGTGGGCGCCGTACAGCGGAACCATCACGTCGGTCACGACCCGCTCGCCGACCCGCAGGTCGACGAACCGACCACCCATCGCGACCCGGTCGGACGTCACGTCGAACTCGTGTCCGAGTCGCCACAGCGTCGCATCGTGTTCGCGTGCCGCCGAAGCGATGACCGCGGCGACCTCGTCGGTCTGGCGCGAGGTGACCACGTGCGAGCCCGGCTTGACGATGCCGACCTTCTCCCCGGCGACCTCCACCGGGGTGCCGCCAAGTTCGGTGTGGTCGAGGTCGATCTCATTGAGGACCGCGACGTCACCGCGCACGACGTTGGTCGCGTCCCAGCGTCCACCCATGCCGACCTCGACGACCCCGACGTCGACCGGCGCGTCGGCGAACCATGCGAAGGCCATCGCGGTGAGCATCTCGAAGAACGTGACCGTGTCGGGCTCCGCGTCCCCGGACGCTCGGGCACGCTCGTCGAGCAGGTCGGCGATCACCGCCACCTCGTCGTGCACCCGCGCGAACGACCCCGGGTCGATCGGTTCGCCGGCCCGCCCGATCCGCTCGCGGATGGACTGCAGGTGCGGCGAGGTGTACGTCCCGGCGCTGATGCCCACGGCCGCACACAACGACGCGACCATCCGCACCGTCGAGCCCTTGCCGTTGGTGCCGGTGACGTGCACGGTCGGGTAGGCGAGCTGGGGATCTCCGAGCAGGCCAGTGAGTTCGGTGATCCTCGCCAGGTCCGGGATCATGCGCCCGGGACCCCGCGCGAACAGGGCGTCTCGGGCCCGCTCGAACGCGTCGCGGTCTGCAGCGAGGACGGTGTCGTCGGTCACGTCGGCACGTCAGTCCGACGTCGGCGGGCCATCGATGGCCCCCAGCGCGTCACGCTGCTGCGCGAGTTCGCCCGCGGTCCGGTCGAGTTCCGCCAGCCGTGCGCGTTCTCGGTCGACGACCTCGGCAGGCGCACGGGACACGAACGACTCGTTGGCGAGCTTGCCCTCGATGCGCGCACGTTCCTGCGCGACACGATCGAGTTCCCGGTCCAGACGTTCGACCTCGGCGGCGACGTCGATCAGCCCGGCGAGCGCCACCTGGGCGCGTCCCGCCGGGAACACGATCGTCGAGGTCCCCGGCGCGTCGCGGAGCGTGTCGGCGAACACGAGGCCCGACAGGCCGGCCAGCGAGGTCACGAGGTCTGCCTCCTCCTCGAGCAGGTCGCGCCGGTCGGACTCGAGGGTCAGTTCGAAGCGTGCGGAGGGCGCGATCCGGTTCTGGGACCGGAACCGGTTGACCTCCGTCACCAGACCACGCAGCACGTCGAACCGCGCTTCCGCGTCGGCGTCGATCAGGCGCTCGTCGGAGTCCGGCCATGCGGCGACCATCAGGGAGTCACCGCCGCCCGACGCACCCGTCAGGGAGCGCCACATCGCCTCGGTCACGAACGGCATCACCGGGTGCAGCAGCCGCAGGACGGTGTCCAGCACGTGTGCGAGCGTCCGGCGGGCGGCGTCCGCCTCGGCCGGGTCGTCGCCGTGCATGCGGCGCTTCAGGGCCTCGAGGTACCAGTCGGCGAGCTCGTCCCACACGAAGTGGTAGAGGCCGCGCGCGGCGACGGGCCAGTCGTAGGCGTCATAGGCCGCGTCGACGTCGGCGTGCGTCCTGGCGAGCCGACTGAGGATCCACCGGTCCTCGAGTGCCCGGGCGTCGACAGCCGGCAGGTCTCCGGGCGTCGTTCCGTCGAGGTTGACGAGCGCGAACCGACCGGCGTTCCACAGCTTGTTGGCGAACCGTCGGGCACCCTCGACCCACTCCTCGGCCATCGGGACGTCGGCGCCGGGGGCGGCCGACCGCATCAGCGCGAACCGGGTCGCGTCGGCTCCGTGGGAGCGGATGAGATCGAGCGGGTCGATGACGTTGCCGAACGACTTCGACATCTTCTTGCCGTGCTCGTCGCGCACCAGCCCGTGGTTGTGCACGACCCGGAACGGCACGTCGTCGGTGAACCACAGGCTGATCATCAGCATGCGGCTGACCCAGAACGTGTTGATGTCGTACCCGGTCACCAGCGTCGACGTCGGGAACCAGGCCTCGAGTTCCGGGGTGCGCTCTGGCCAGCCGAACACGCTGAACGGCCACAGCTGAGAGGAGAACCAGGTGTCGAGCACGTCGGGGTCCTGCGCCCAACCGTCGTCGGTGACGTCCTCGCGGCTGACGCGGATCTGCCCACCGGGTCCGTACCACGCGGGGATGCGGTGGCCCCACCAGATCTGGCGCGAGATGCACCAGTCGTGCAGGTTGTCGAGCCACTCGAGGAACCCGCGCGTGCTCGACTCGGGCACGAACACGGTCCGTCCGTCACGCACCGCCCGGGCCGCACGCTCGGCGAGCTGGCGCATCGCCACGAACCACTGCTCGGACAGCCGTGGCTCCACCACCGTCTCGCACCGTGAACAGTGGCCGACGGCGTGGTCGTGCCGGTCGACCCCGAGCAGCAGGCCCGCCTCGTCGAGGGCGGCGACCACGGCGCGTCGCGCCTCGAAGCGGTCGAGGCCTGCGAAGCGCTCGCCCACCACGTCGGTGGTGACCGCCGAGTCGTCGAGGATGTCGATGACCTCGAGGTCGTGACGCAGCGCCATGGCGTGGTCGTTGGGATCGTGGGCCGGGGTGATCTTGACCGCTCCGGACCCGAACTCGGGGTCGACGTACTCGTCGGCAACGATCGCGAACTCGCGATCCTGGAACGGATGACGCACGGTCCTGCCGACCAGTCCGCGGTAGCGGTCGTCGTCGGGGTGCACGGCGATCGCGGTGTCGCCGAGCATCGTCTCCGGACGGGTGGTGGCCACCTCGATGCCGTCGCCGGAACCGTCGGCGAACGGGTAGCGGAAACGGGTGAGCTCACCCTCGACGTCGCGGTGCTCCACCTCGATGTCGGACAGGGCGGTCGCGCAGCGCGGACACCAGTTGATCAACCGGGTGCCGCGGTAGATGAGCCCCTGCTCGTACAGTGCGACGAAGACCTCACGCACGGCACGTGACCGGTCCTCGTCGAACGTGAAGACCTCACGGTCCCAGTCGGCCGACGCGCCCAGTTCACGCAGCTGTCGCAGGATCGTGCCCCCGGACTCGGCACGGAACTGCCACACCCGCTCGATGAAGGCCTCACGGCCGAGTTCGTGGCGATCCGTGCCCTCGGCGGCCAGCAGGCGTTCGACGACGTTCTGCGTGGCGATGCCGGCGTGGTCGGTGCCGGGTATCCACACGGCGTTGCGCCCGCGCATGCGTTCGCGGCGGATGATCGCGTCCTGGATCGCGTAGTCGAGCGCGTGACCCAGGTGCAGGGATCCCGTGACGTTCGGGGGCGGGATGACGATCGAGAAGGGTTCACCGTCGTCGTCAGCAGACGCGTGGAACAGCCCCGCGGACTCCCAGTCCAGATAGAGGTCGGGCTCCACGGAGGCAGGGTCGTACGCGCTGGGCAGTTCGGTCATCAGGTCGGTCCGTCGGTCGCGGTGCGGCTCGCCGCTTCCCGGACGATGCTACTGCCGCGTCCGGTCAGCCCATCGCCGCGCGAGTGTCCTGCCACACGACCATCTGCCAGGTGTCGAAGTCCTCGACCCACAGGAGCGGGTCAGCCGAACCGTCGGCCGGCACGACCAGCAGCCGCTGGGCACTGTCGCTCATCGCGACCCAGTCCCCGTCGGGCGAGCGCTGACCCTGCTCGATGCGGTACGCCTCGGGCGACTCGACGTCCCAGATCACGTCTCCGGACAGTTCCAGGCTCACGACGAGTCGACCGTCCTCACGCGACGACCGCACGTACTCGGTGTCGGGCAACGTGGCCGTGTCCTCGACGGTCCGGCGAGAGACGACGCTGCCGTCGGTCGAGTCGATGACCAGTTCGAGTTCCCCCGCCGATGTCCAGCTGCGCAGAAGGATGCCCTCGGCCGTCCAGGACATGACGTCGCCGCCCTGTTCGTCGCAGTACAGCTCACGCACCGTCCCGTCCGGGTCAGCGACGTTCACGCAGGTGCTGGACTCGTCCCATGCGGTCCAGGCGACCCCGGCCACGAGACCAGTCGATGCCTCGGACACGTGCGAGAGTTCGGGAGGTCGGGCGACCCCGAACACCAGCACGGCGGCGAACACCAGCACGACGACGAGCGCCGCGCCCACCAGTGACAGGTTCCGGCGGCGCGCGTCGGGATCCGCGGGGTCTCCCCGGTCGACGGCAACGTGGCCGGCGGGTTCGGTGCCAGCGGATTCGGTGTCAACGGGATCGGTCATACGGCCTCACCTCCGGTTTCGGTCCTGCGACCGCTGGTGACCTCGCGTCGAGCTCGTCCGAGTCCGACCGCGAGCAGGACGAGCAGCACCCCGACGAGCAGCAGCGTCGCCGGTCCACCGATCACATCTCCGAACCACTCGAACACCAGTTGCGGGACGAGGACGAACAGACCGAGGGCACCCACGACGAGGCGGTGCAGCTGGTCGGCCCGCACGGCCAGAGCCACGACCGCAGCGGCCGCGAGCACGCCGATGGCCAGCGCAGCGGTGCGCGTGGTCGTGAACGACGCCACCTGCGCACCGACCAGTACGAGTCCCGCGCCCACGATCTCCGCGAGCATCACGGGACGCAGGGCGCCACCCCACGCGGCGATGGTCCAGGCCACCCCGACCGCAGCGATCACGAGCCCGAACCACACCGGCTCGGGACGCATCGGTGGGAGGTTGAGCGCGGTGGTCAGCGTGACCACGAGCGTCACCGCGAGCGCCAGCTGCAGCAGCGCGCGGGTGTGCCGCGTGTACAGGACGGCTGCGGTGACGAACGCCGCCGCCGCCGCGACCACCGCGACGACGGCCGTGTCGAGATCGAGCACGTGGGACGCGAGCGTCGCGGTGAACCAGGCGACGCCGGCGACCCCTGCCGTCCACAGCACCGACACCAGGCGGCGCATCGCCGGCGAGGATCCGCGCAGTACCCAGCCCCCGGCGACGACCGCCAGTGTCAGGGTCGCGATCAGGGCCAGCCGCGCCCAGTCGAACAGGTCGTTCCACACCTCGCCGAACAGCAGGCTCAGCGCGCCCAGCGCCAGCGCCGCCCCCACGTAGCCGATCGCCTCTGCACCCGTCGTCGTGCGGGCAGGCATCGGGGCGGTGGGAGGAGTCGTGACCGCGTTCGAGTCCGGCGGTGCCGAGGCGTCCACGGCGGATCCGCCGGTCGCGTGCTCGTGCGCGACGATCCGGTCGGCCTGCTCCGCGGTGATGATCCCGGCAGCGGCCCAGGCGTCGACGCGTGGACGCAGCGGCACCAGCGTCGGACCGTCGTGGGGCTCGGAGCTCACGTGCACCGTCCTCCTGTGTGCGGTCCGAGCGGTTCCACGACCCCGTGGCGCTCGGAGCGGATCCCGTCGGTGCCCGTGCGCGCATGATGCCCCATCGCGGGTCCGGTTGCGCCCAGGTTCGACGTCCTACCGCGGCGCCGCTGGATCCCCGAGGACACTGGCCGGGTCGGTGTTCGCGCCACACACGACGGCGACCACGCGTTCACCCGGCTCGGGCTGGTACGCGCCGGACGTCAGGGCCGCGACGGCGGCCGCCCCTCCGGGTTCGGCGACCAGCCGCACGCGGTCCCAAAGCTGCCGGATCGCGGCCTCGACGTCGGCGTCGTCGACGAGCAGGTTGCTCGCGATGCCTTCACGCAGGGCCCAGACGAGGTCACCAACGCGCCGCGCCCCGAGCGACGACGCCGCGATGCCCGAAACCTCCACGTCGACGGGCCGTCCCGCCTCGATCGCCCGCGCGTACGTCGGCGTGCCCGTGGTCTCCACGGCGATCACCCGGACCCGGTCGCCGACCGCCGCCGCGATGCCCGCCACCAGACCGCCGCCGCCACACGCGACCAGGATCGTGTCGACCGAGGTGTCCTGTTCGACCTCCAGCGCGAGGGTTCCCTGCCCGGCGACCACCTCGAACTGGTCGTACGCATGGGCGAACAGTGCGCCGGTGCGCTCGACGTGGGCACGTGATGCCTCCAGTGCCTCGGCGTAGCGGCCGTCGACGACCTCGACCTGCGCCCCGGTGCGAGCAAGCGCGTCGAGCTTGGCTCGCGGAGACGTGGCCGGGACGAAGATGGCGGCCGGCACGCCGATGCGCGCCGCTGCCCAGCACACGGCGAGCCCGAAGTTGCCGCCGGACGCAGCGACGACGCCGGTGTCGGGGACGTCCACGCCCGTGAGCAGGGACATCGCTCCGCGCACCTTGAACGAGCCGGTGGGCTGGAGCAGATCCAGCTTGAGGGTGACGGCGGAGGTGCCCAGGGTGCCGGACTCGACGTGCAGCACCGGGGTGCGACGCACGTGACCAGCGATCCGGACGGCGGCAGCCTCGACGGCGCGGCGGTCGGGGATGCTCAGGCGGAACGCTCCCGAGGCTCGACCTCACGCAGGCGGTCGTGCGGAACCAGGGTCGGATTGGTGCGCTCCCGCACGGTCTGCACCGTGATCAGGCACCGGCTGACGTCCTCTCGGGAGGGCAGTTCGTACATGGTGCTCAGGAGCACCTCCTCGAGGATGGCGCGCAGGCCTCGCGCGCCGGTCTGACGCAGGATCGCCAGGTCGGCGATGGCCTCGAGCGCGTCGTCCTCGAACTCGAGCTCCACCCCGTCGAACTCGAAGAACCGCTGGTACTGGCGGGTCAGGGCGTTGCGCGGCGTCGTGAGGATGTCGACCAGTGCCTCCCGGTCGAGCGGCTCGACGGAACTGACCACGGGAAGGCGTCCGATGAACTCCGGGATCAGCCCGTAGCGCACCAGGTCCTCGGGGAGCACGTCACGCAGCAGGTCCGCGAGGTCCTGGTCGCGTGCGGCGACGACCTCGGCCCCGAAGCCGACGCCCCGTCGACCCTGCCGCTGTTCGATGACCCGTTCCAGACCTGCGAACGCTCCCCCGCAGATGAACAGGATGTTCGTCGTGTCGATCTGGATGAACTCCTGGTGGGGGTGCTTGCGGCCGCCCTGTGGCGGCACGGACGCGACCGTTCCCTCCAGGATCTTCAGCAGCGCCTGCTGCACACCCTCGCCCGACACGTCCCGCGTGATCGACGGGTTGTCCGACTTGCGCGCGATCTTGTCGACCTCGTCGATGTAGATGATTCCGGTCTCGGCCTTCTTGACGTCGAAGTCGGCGGCCTGGATCAGCTTGAGCAGGATGTTCTCCACGTCCTCCCCGACGTAGCCGGCCTCGGTGAGTGCGGTGGCGTCCGCGATGGCGAACGGGACGTTCAGCACCCGCGCGAGCGTCTGCGCGAGAAGGGTCTTGCCGGAGCCGGTGGGGCCGAGCAGCAGGATGTTCGACTTCTGGAGTTCGACCTCCTCGCCGGACGAACTCGAGGTGTCGACCTGGATCCGCTTGTAGTGGTTGTAGACGGCGACGGCGAGCGACTTCTTCGCCGCGTCCTGTCCGACCACGTAGTCGTTGAGGAAGGAGAAGATCTCCTTGGGCTTGGGAAGTTCATCGAGTCGAAGCTGGGCCGGTTCGGCGAGCTCCTCCTCGATGATCTCGTTGCAGAGGTCGATGCACTCGTCGCAGATGTACACACTGGGACCGGCGATGAGCTTCTTGACCTGCTTCTGGGACTTGCCACAGAAGCTGCACTTCAGGAGCGCGTCTCCCTCACCGAACCTGGCCATCACTGCCTCGCTCGTCGCACCCCGTGTGCACTCCGACCCGTGCGGTTCCCTTCGTGCTGCGCGTGGTCCGGTTCCCGTTCCAGGACCGACGGCCGGTCGATGGTAACCCGACGCTCACCGAGTCGCCGGGCGCGGTCGTCACGACGTCGTGAGTGCTGCCGCCGCCTGCTTCCGGCTGGAGATGATCTCGTCGATCATCCCGTAGTCCTTGGCGCCCTGGGCGTCGAGGATGAAGTCACGGTCGGTGTCGGCGGCGATGCGCTCGGCGGTCTGACCCGTCTTCTCCGCAAGGATCTCGTTGAGCAGGTCACGCATCCGCAGGATCTCGGTCGCCTGGATCTCGATGTCGACCGACTGCCCCTCGGCGCCACCGGAGGGCTGATGCAGCAGGATGCGCGAGTGCGGGAGCGCGAAGCGCTTGCCCGGGGTCCCGGCGGCGAGCAGCACCGCGGCGGCGGACGCCGCCTGTCCCATGCAGGTGGTCTGCACGTCACAGCGGATGTACTCCATCGTGTCGTAGATCGCGAAGAGCGCCGTGATCGACCCGCCCGGCGAGTTGATGTACAGCGCGATGTCCTTCTCCGGGTCCTCGGACTCGAGGTGGAGCAGCTGCGCCATCACGACGTTGGCGATCTCGTCGTTGACCGGCGTCGCGAGGAACACGATGCGCTGCTGGAGCAGGCGCGAGTAGATGTCGAAGGCGCGTTCACCGCGGTTGGTCTGCTCGATGACGGTCGGCACGAGGTAGTTCGACGGCGACTGCGGACCGAGCAGGTCCGCGACGGTCGACGACGGGTGTCCGGACAGTTCCACGCACCACTCCGATCGGCTCACGAGATTCGGCAGCGTACCCACCGGCCCGACACCCGCCCCGGGCCTGCGCCCCAGTGCCGCAGACCCGTGACCGCGAGGTTCACTGGCCGGGAACGATGATCCTCGGTTCGTCGTCGCCCGACCCACCATCCGCGGCTGATTCCTGCCCGGGCATGATCAGTCCCGACTCGGACGCGTCGTCCTCGTCCTCTGCCGGCACGATCTCCAGTCCGCGCAGGACCTCCTCGGACGGCTCACCCTCGATCGTGGCAGCCTCGACGATCGTGTCGATGGCGCGCCGGCGCATGATGTCGCCCACCAGGGCCGGCAGGCTGCCCTGCTCCTGGATGATCTGGGCGATCTCCTCGGGCTTCATCTGGTTCTGCTGCGCGTGGCGGATGATCTCCAACTCGATGTCACTCGGCTCGATGCGGACCTCGAGCTGGTTCGACAGCTGGTCGAGCACGATGCGTGCCCGCACGGCGCCGGAGGCCTGCTCGCGCGCCTGCTCCTCGAAGGATTCCCGGTCGGTGCCCTGCAGCTCCAGGAGCTGCTCGACGTCCATCCGGAACTGCTCGGCCTGGTGTTCGAGCTGGTGGAGGCGCTCCTCCACCTCACCCTCGACCATCGCGGGCGGCAGGGTGACCTCGGCACGGGCCAGGTACGCCTCCAGCACCTGACTGCGCAGGTGCTGCTGGGCCTCGAGCACCCGACGACGTTCCATGGAGCGGCGCACGTCCGCCCGCAGTTCGTCGATCGTGTCGAACGCGGAGGCAGTCGTGGCGAAGTCGTCGTCCAGTTCGGGCAGGGTCTTGGCCCGCACGTCGGTCACGTGGACGCGCAGGGTGGCTTCGCTCCCGCCGTGCTCCGGGAATCCCTCGGGCAGCGTGTCCTCGAACTCGACGTCGGCCCCGGCGACGACTCCGACCAGCAGGTCATCGAGCTTCGGGGTCACGCCACCGGATCCGATCTCGTACAGCGCATCGGAGACGCGTGCGTCCTCGATGACCTGCCCGTCCACCTCGACCTCGAGGTCGACGGTGACCAGGTCGCCGGACTCGGCGGCACGGTCGACCTCGTCGACCTCGGCGAACCGGTCGCGCAGACTCTCGAGGTGCTCGTCGATGGCGGACTCGGCCACCTCCCAGTCGGGGAACGACACGGTGATGCCCGTGTGGTCAGGTGCCTCGAACTCGGGACGGACCTCGACGGTGGCGGTGAATGCGCAGCCGTCGGCCTCGTCGAAGTGGTCGACATCAAGTTCGGGCTGGGCGACCGGGTTGAGCTCCTGCTCACGGAGCGCCTCGACGTAGTAGTCGGAGATCGAGTTCTCCATCGCGGCCTGGGCGATGGCGCCCTCCCCGAGCCGTTGCTCGAGGATGCGCCGGGGTGCCTTGCCCGGGCGGAAACCGGGGAGGTTGACCTGCTTCGCGAGTTCTCGCGCGGCATGGTCGAAGGCGCGCTTCACGCGCTCGGGCTCGACCTCGACGGTCAGCCTGACGCTGACCTCATCGAGCTTCTCGACAGACGTCTTCACGTTCGGTGATCCTTGCATCGTGGAGTGGATGGTCGGGCAGGTGCGGCCCGGTCGTGGAGGATTGTGGACCAGAGTACGGGGATACGCTCCCCCGGTCCGGGGTGTGGCGCAGCTTGGTAGCGCACCTGCTTTGGGAGCAGGGGGTCGTCGGTTCGAATCCGGCCACCCCGACGGATGCCGGAGGTCAGTGACCTCCGCTGCGCCGTGCGGTCTCTCGCTTCGTGACTTCCTTGTCGACCTGTCGCCACAGGTCATCGCGAACCTCGACGACGGCCTGGAACAGGTCGCGTTGCTTCGACGTGGCGACCATGCGGTTCATGCCGCTGATCCAGCACTCGAGCGTCATGCGCTGCTCGTTGCTGTCGCGATCCTTGACGGAGATCTCGAGTTCGACCTGGTCGGGCTCCCATCGGGACAGACGGCGCTCGAGCTTGCCGAAGAGCAGCTCCCGGACACGCTCGTGCTCGTCCGACCGGAACTCCGGGACGATGCGAAGTCGATCGCCGAGCTGATCACTGGGTGCAGCCACGTGGACCTCCTGCCAACGGTGACCACCACGCTACCGGTCGCAGGACGACCCGATCTCCCCGGTAGCATGCTCCGCCACGCGGGTGTAGCTCAATGGCCAGAGCCCCAGCCTTCCAAGCTGGTTATGCGGGTTCGATTCCCGTCACCCGCTCTGCCCCTGGACCGTCGCATCCGGGTGTCACGACCGACACACTGGTCACCTTCCGCGTCTGAGCGGACCCCCTGACAGGATGCTGTCCGGGATGACCTCTTCCGCCTGCCGGCGTGGATGTCGGAATCAGGACAGCCAGCCTCATGGCCAGTCGTGCTCGACAGGTTCCACGGCAGGAGCAGAGTGAGGGCCTTGGGCCTCTTGTGAACCGGGCCGTTTCGCGCCAGGTTCGCGCCAGGACAGTGGAGGAACGCCCGTGGGTACAAATCAGGCTGTTGCTGGCGTACGCCACCTCGTCAGGCTGTGGCGATTCAACCTGACCGTGGGGTTGCTTCACCTCGCGCAGGCCGGGGTGATGCTGGCGCTGAGCAACGATCTCGCGTTTCCGATCACCGCGTCGTTGCTCACCGGCGACCCGGTCGCAGCGAGCGGACCACCTCCGGCTGAGGTCGTGTTCGAACTGCCGATTGGTCCCACGGTCGCCTTCTTCCTGCTCCTCGCCGCGGCCGACCACCTCCTGATGACCCTGCCCGGTGTTCGCGGCTGGTACGAGCGGAACCTGCGGCGTGAGTACAACCTGGCCCGGTGGATGGAGTACTCACTCAGCGCATCGGTGATGCTGATCCTGATCGCGGCGCTTGCCGGCATCTGGAACCTCGCTGCCCTCATCGGCCTGTTCGCCGCCAACAGCGCGATGATCCTGTTCGGATGGCTGCAGGAGACCGACCACCAGCCCGGTGGGTCGATGACTCCGTTCTGGTTCGGGACACTCATCGGACTCATCCCCTGGCTCGCGATCGGCTACCACCTCATCGCGGGCGAGGACCCACCCGGGTTCGTGTACGCGATCTTCGTGTCCCTGTTCGTGCTGTTCTCGAGTTTCGGGCTCAATCAGTGGCTGCAGTACCGCCAGGTGGGGCGCTGGCGCGACTACCTGTACGGGGAGCAGGTCTACATCCTCCTCAGCCTGGTGGCGAAGTCGTTGCTGGCCTGGCAGATCTTCGCCAACGTTCTGCGCGCCTGAGCGTCCGGATCGCGCCGGACTGGAGACCTCATGAGAACCGTTGCGGATGCTGGCCCGCGACCTGACGCGGCGGCACTCGCGTCCCGTCGGGTCCCCGTCCTGAGTCCCGACGAGCGTGCAGGTGCCGTCCTCGCCGGCCTCGCCGGGCATCACTTCGACAGCGTTGGGGACCTGCCCGTGTGCGACCCGGACGAGCGAGTCGTTGGCGTGGTCACGATCGAGTCGCTGTTCGCGGCGGACAGCGACACCAGGATCTCCGCGCTGATGGACTCAGATCCACCAACGCTGACCGCATCCACCAACGCGGAGGTGGCCGTGTGGCACGCCGTCGGCCACCGCGAGAGCAGCCTCGTGCTGGTCGACGCCGAGGGGCGGCTGGCTGGCGTCGTGCCACCTGAGCAGCTGTTGGAGGTCCTGCTGCGCGAGCACGACGAGGATGTCGCACGGCTCGGAGGCTTCCTCGCAGCCACCCATTCGGCGGAGCACGCCAGTCGGGAATCGGTCAGGCACCGACTCGCGCACCGCCTGCCCTGGCTCTTCGTCGGACTTGCCGGTGCCCTGGCGGCAGCCGTGCTCATGGACGGCTTCGAGGAGCGCCTCCGTTCCAACCTGACCCTGGCGCTGTTCGTCCCCGGCGTCGTCTATCTGGCTGATGCCGTCGGCACACAGACCGAGTCGCTCGTGATACGAGGGCTCGCGATCGGCGTGAAGATCCGCGACATCGCGGTCCGGGAGCTGATCACCGGGGTCCTCGCGGGCGTCCTCCTCGGCGTCGTCTTCCTGCCCGTCGTGGTCCTGATCTGGGGGGATGTGGCCGTTGCCATCTCCGTGGCGGTCGCAATGGCTGCAGCCTGCGCGACGGCCAATGCGGTCGCCATGGCGCTCCCGGGGATCTTCGACCGCCTGTCGATCGATCCGGCGTTCGGCAGCGGCCCACTCGCCACCGTCATCCAGGACCTGTTGTCGATCCTCATCTACCTCGGCGTCGCCATCATGATCGTCCCCTGACCACGCCCGTGCCACCACCCAGCCGCCGGTGCACCGCCACCGCGAGCAGCCCGACGCCTGCACCAGCCGCGATCAGGAGCCAGTCGTACGCCCCGAGCGCGGTGGTGTGGAAGACGAGCTGCGCCGGTTCCCAGACGACGACCAGCAGATGGAGCGTGACACCGGCGACGACGGCCACGACCAGCCACGGCGTTCCCAGCCACCCCGCGGGTGCGAATCGGTCACGAAGGGACGCGCTGGCGGGCTGCCGCGCGACGAACGCATACAGCAGGTGGAGGACCACCAGTGTGGTGAGCAGCATCGTCCGTGCACGGTCGGGTTCCAGCCCCTGCAGCGAGATGCTGACCGCGAGCGTGCCCAGGCACGCACCACCCATGATCCCTCCGCGGACGGTCAGGTGGCCGAGCCGTCGACGGCCCAGCAGGTGGTCCGAACGCGGCCTCGGTTGCCGTGCCATGAGACCGTCGTCGTTCCGGTCGACGCCGAGCGCGAGCGCCGGCAGACCGTCCGTCAGCAGGTTTACCCACAGCAGCTGGAGAGGCAGCAGCGGCACACCGAGCCCCGGCAGGAACAGCAGGGCCCCAACCACGACCACGATCTCCGAGAGATTGCCGGCCACGAGATAGTCGACCACCTTGCGGATGTTGTCGTAGATGCCACGCCCCTCGCGGGTTGCGGTCACGATGGTGGCCAGATCGTCGTTGGTCACGACCATGTCCGCCGCTTCCCGGGCGACGTCGCTGCCACGCTCGCCAAGGGCGACGCCGATGTCGGCCCGGCGGAGGGCGGGCGCGTCGTTCACGCCGTCGCCGGTCATCGCGACCACCTCGCCGCGTTCCTGCAGCGCCTTCACCAGGTCCAGCTTCTGCTGGGGCTCGATCCGTGCATAGACGAACGTCGCCAGGGGGTCGTCGGGAAGCCCGAACTCGGCGATCTGTCCCCCGGTGACCGGCGGGACGGAGGTGTCGAGTCCGACGTCCGCAGCGATCGCCATCGCGGTGTCCGGATGGTCCCCAGTCGCCATCAGCACGCGCATCCCGGCAGCGCCCGCTGCGGCGAGTGTCGTTGCTGCGTCGGGCCGCACCGGATCCTCGAGCCCGATCAGTGCCACGAAGGTCAGATCCCGCTCCGCCTCGTCGGCGTCTCGCGGCATGGTTCGATCGGTGCGTTGCGCCAACCCGAGCACACGCATGCCATGGGACGCGAGCTCACGGGAACTGTCCAGCACGTCCGCGCGCTCGTCGTCGGTCAGTGACCGAGCCGTGCCGTCGGGCTCGATGCCAGCCACGCAGCGCCTGAGGAGCGTCTCCGGCGCCCCCTTCACGAACACCGCCACGCCAGCGTCCACCTCGTGCACGGTGCTCATGCGCATGCGTTCGCTGTCCACCGGGAAGGTCGAGAGGCGCGGCCACTGTCGGTACACGTCTGCCGTGACGTCCGTGCCGGCGAACCGCAGCAACGCGAGCTCCATCGGGTCGCCGGTGGGCGGATCGAGCGTCGCATCGTTGACGAGCGCCGCGATCCGACGTGCAACCGTCGCGAGCCCGGGGTCGAGCTCCGTCGGGGTCACGGTGCCCGTGCCCAGCGCCCACACGGACGTCACCGTCATGCGGTTCTGCGTGATCGTGCCCGTCTTGTCGGTGACGATCACCGTCGCGGATCCCAACGTCTCCACGGCCGTGAGGCGCCGCACGATCGCCTGGTGCAGTGCCATGCGGCGGACCCCCGCGGCCAGGGCAACCAGCGTGACCGTCGGCAGACCCTCGGGTACCGCCGCGACGGCCAGTGCCACGGCCGACAGGAACGAGCGTTCCAGCCCCTCCGTGCTGACCCCCACCCGCACCAGCGTGATGGCGAAGACCACCGCGGCGATCACGACGGCTGCCGTCCCGAGGCGCGTGCTGAGCCGTGCGAGCTCGATCTGCAGGGGCGTGGGACGAGGAGCGACATCGAGGCTCGTCGCGATCCGCCCCAGCATCGTGTCCGTCCCGGTTCCGGTGACCTCCGCGACGCCGCTGCCCCTGGTGGCGTGGGTCCCCCAACTCACGCGGTCCAGGGCTTCGGGTTCGCGAGGGGTCGTGCGGTCGTGGGCGGAGGGAGACTTCTGTACCGGGACCGCCTCACCAGTGAGCAGCGACTCATCGACCTCCAGCGCGTCCGCGACCAGGAGCCGCCCGTCGGCGGGGATGCGGTCACCAGCGCTGATCCGCACCACGTCACCCGGTACGAGTTCCCGCGTCGGAATCCGTCTCGTGACACCATCGCGCACCACCGTCGCCTCCGGCACGCTGAGCTGCTCGAGCGTGGCGAGGGCCCGGTTCGCGCGCCCCTCCTGAATGAGGCCGATCGCGGTGTTCACGGCCACGATCGCGCCGATCGCCACCGCGTCGATCATCTCGCCGAGGAGTACACCCGACACCATCGCCGCCGCGAGCAGCAGCAGGTTCATCGGTTCGCGCAACCTGTCGATCAACCGCAGCACGAGGGGCCGTCGCCGGGCGGCAGGCAACTCGTTCGGTCCGAATCGAACGAGACGTCGTGCGGCTTCGCCCGCGGTCAGTCCGTCGCTCGCTCCGGCGACCGGATGAGCAACACCTCCACGATCAGGAGACTGACCTGCCCGAATCTCCACGATCAGCCGCTTCCGGGCCTGCACTCACCGCGATGGAACGCCCATTCCTCACACTCGCTTCCATCGTCGAACATGCAGACGCCGTACTCGCCACCCCCTGCGTCCTCCCGAATGTCGAGCCGGCCACCCTCGTCGACACAGTGCTCGGACGCCGGGTTGGGGATGCCCGAACCGCCCTCTATCGTCGCGGGATCCGCACATCCCGTCAGGGCGACGGAGACCAGTGCCAGGACGGTGGCACCTCGCCCCTCACGCATCTGCCCGCCCTCCTCGTGCTCGGTGCGCCCGGTCCTCACCGGTCATGGATCTGGTACCGGGCCCCGCCGGGCGACGACAGAGTCCTTCGACCTGGCACGAAGACACGTCCCCGAGAGCAGCTGTGTTCGATGTCACCGTGTCCCCCGGTGTGTTCCTGCTCATGTTCACCTGGTGATACCGCCGAAACCTCCGGATGTAACCGGTACCTGGCAGCACGCGCTGACGTGACCCTTGACAACCGCCCCCTGGGACGCGGTATGTTCGTGACTAATACCCTAGAGGGGTATGCATGCAACGGAGCGAGGACGACACCGCCACCCACCACTCCGGTCATGGAGACCATGACCGGAGTGGCCCGCACGGAGACGACCACGACCCCCACGAGAGCCATGGCGGAGGCGGTCACGAGGCCGGGCACGGCGATCATGCGGCGATGTTCCGCGACCGGTTCTGGGCCACTGCGGCGCTGTCCATCCCGGTCGTCATCTTCGCGGACCACGTGCAGCAACTCCTCGGCTACACGGCCCCCACGTTCCCCGGGGCTGCCCTCGTCGGACCGGTGCTGGGCTCGATCATCTACGTCTACGGAGGCTGGCCGTTCCTGACCGGCGGCGTCCAGGAGGCGCGAGCACGGCGTCCCGGCATGATGCTGCTGATCGCCCTGGCGATCACCGTCGCCTACCTGGCATCCATGGCCACCGCGCTGGGGCTGTTCGATCAGGAGGTGTGGTGGGAGCTGACGCTGCTGATCGCGATCATGCTGCTCGGCCACTGGGTCGAGATGCGCGCGATCGGCCGGGCCCGCGGTGCGCTGCAGGCACTGGCCGAGCTGCTGCCCGACGAAGCCGAGCGCGTCGCCGCCGACGGCACGATCGAGTCCGTGGCGATCGCCGACCTCGCCGAGGACGACGTCGTGCTGGTCCGGCCGGGCGCACGCATCCCCGCGGACGGTGAGATCGTCGAGGGAGACGCCGACGTCGACGAGTCGATGATCACGGGAGAGTCGACTCCCGTCGCGCGCACCGTGGGCGATCGGGTCGTGGCCGCAACGGTCGTTGCGGATGCGAGCCTGCGTGTCCGCGTCACCGCCACCGGCGACGCGACCACCCTCGCCGGCATTCAGCGCATGGTCGAGGAGGCCCAGTCGTCCAGGTCCAACACCCAGGTGCTCGCGGATCGCGCGGCGGCACTGCTGTTCTACGTCGCACTCGCTGCGGGCGCCGTCACCGCGGTCGTCTGGACCCTGCTCGGACAGCCCGAACTGGCGCTCGATCGAACCGTCACCGTGCTCATCATCGCCTGCCCCCACGCACTTGGCCTGGCCATCCCGCTCGTGACGGCGATCTCCACCTCGAAGGCGGCCCGCGCCGGGGTGCTGATCAAGGACCGGCTCGCGCTCGAGCAGATCCGCACCGTCGACGCCGTGCTCTTCGACAAGACGGGAACCCTCACCCGCGGCGAGCACGTGGTCGCAGACATGGCAGTCGCCGACGGACACGACGTCGACGAGGTGCTGGGGCTCGCCGGAGCGGTCGAGGCCGACTCCGAGCATCCCCTGGCACGGGCGATCCATGCGCACGCGAACGCGCAGCTCAGCGCGCTACCGGCCGCCACGGGGTTTCGGTCGATGGCCGGCCGGGGCGTCGAGGCCGAGGTGGACGGCACCACGGTCGCCATCGGCGGACCCGCCCTGCTGCGCGAGCGAGGCCTCGACGAGCCCGACGAACTGGCCGCACACACCCGCGAGTGGGTCGAACGTGGCGCTGCAGTCCTGCACGTCATCCGAGACGGTCACGTCGTCGGGGCGTTCGCGCTCGAGGACGAGATCCGCGACGTCTCCCGCGAGGCCGTCGACCAGCTCCATGCAGACGGTGTGCAGGTGGTGATGATCACCGGGGACGCCCAGCAGGTCGCCGACGCCGTCGGGGCACGGCTGGGCATCGACGAGGTGTTCGCCGAGGTCCTGCCCGAGGACAAGGACGCCAAGGTCGCCGAACTGCAGGCTCGCGGGCTGAAGGTCGCCATGGTCGGTGACGGCGTCAACGACGCACCTGCGCTGGCGCGAGCCGACGTCGGCATCGCCATCGGTGCCGGCACCGACGTCGCGATCGAGTCTGCGGGGATCGTGCTCGCCTCCGACGACCCACGCGGCGTGGTGTCCGTACGTCGCCTGTCGGCCGCGAGCCACCGCAAGATGATCCAGAACCTGTGGTGGGCCGCCGGATACAACCTCGCGGCGATCCCGCTCGCAGCCGGTGTGCTCGCACCCGTGGGGTTCATCCTGCCGATGGCGCTCGGCGCGGTACTGATGAGCACGTCGACGATCATCGTGGCGCTCAACGCCCAGCTGCTCCGGCGCGTCGACCTCACCCGCAACTGAATCCGGGAGTCTGACCGTGACCTGTCAGGGTGCAAGGGTTGGCAGCGGCACGACACAGATGCCGTCGTTGCGCCGGTAGGCGTAGCGACCGGTTGCGGTGACGACGGCCATGAAGGCGGGCCTACCGGCACGTTCGAGGTCGATCGACGACACGGCGGCGAGCAGTGAGGCGGCGCCCTGCTCGATCAGCTCCTCACCTCCGAGTTTGACCTCGATCGCGCCCCACCCGCCGTCGGGCCGTTGGATGACGACGTCGATCTCGTGGTGGTCGGTGTGGAAGTACATCAGCGACGCGTCGAGCGGCTGCGACAGTACGCGCAGATCACGCACGACCAGCGACTCGAACAGCAGCCCGGTGTAGCTGAGGTCGCGGAACAGCCCGTCGGCATCGACCTGCAGCGCCGCGGTGGCCAACGACGGGTCCACCAGGTGCCGGTGCGCGGTCGTGCGCAGGTTCCGCGACGAGCGCAGGTGGACGTTGAAGGCCGGCTGCTCCTCGAGGATCATGAGTCGTTCAAGCGCCTCGAGGTAGTCGGTCACGGCCTCCCGCGACAGGCCCGTGTCTGCAGCGATGGACCGTCCACTCGCCGCAGTCGCGACATTGCGGGCCAGCGACCGGATGCAGCTCAGGACCTTCTTCGGGTCGCGCCGGCGTGTGACCTGCCGGCCGGCGGCGTCAGCAACCGTGTTGATGTCGACGTGGACGATCTGGTCGAGGTAGTCGACGACGAACCGCAGATCAGCGACTCGCAGTTGCTGCGGCCACCCGCCGGTGACGAGCAGGTCGAGAACCTCACGCAGATCGTCGCGGCCGGATGCGGCTACTGGATCACGTCCAGCGAACAGGTCTGCCAGCGACACCTCGTCGGATGATGCACCGACCTCGTGAAGGGTCATCGGGCGCATCCGAACCGTCGCGATCCGACCCGCGCCGGAATGACGACGGGCATCATCGGCCGGGCTCGACGATCCGGTGAGCAGGAACTGTCCCGTCTCCCCGCTGGCATCGGCATCGCGACGCACGTGATCCCACACCCGCGGGTACAGCTGCCATTCATCGATGAGCCGCGGCCGCGCACCCTCCAGGAGCAGCCCCGGGTTGATCTGCGCGGCCTGACGGGCGTCCTCGTCGACATCCAGACGCACCGTCGACGCCGCTCGTTGCGACGCCGTCTCGGTCTTGCCACATGCCCTGGGGCCCTCGATCAGCACCGCGGCCGACGATGCCATCCGCTGATCGAGCACCGTGTCGATCACCCGCGGCCAGTATCGGCCGCCTGTATCACCCTGATCGTTCACCGCCACCCCCGCCAAGACCATCTTCCCAGTGTCATACCATACCAATATACATGTCTTTACCCTGCCGTTTTACAAAACGGACTGCGACAGGTGGTGCCACCTCCCTCATGAGGACGACGGACAACTCAGGTGGCCGCGCGGTACTTGTCGTTCATGCACCTGTTCCAGGTGGCGGTGTCGCGCAGCTGCTCGGTCGTCTGGTAGCCGACGTCGACCTGGTCGATACGATTCTCGTACAGCCCGTGCACGAACTGTCCGCCGGCACCCACGACCGCCGTCGTACCGCGGGCCGTGATGGTGCCGATGGCACGTCCGGTCCCTTCGGTCGAGGCCTCGTACGCGAAACGCACGGACCGGATGGTCGTGGCGCCGGTCGCCGTCACCCCGCTGACGTCCGAGCTCCCGCCGCTGCCGGTGGTCCCGAATCCCCACCTCGCGGCGCACTCGAGGACGCTGAGCGGATTGATCAGGTCCAGCGCAGCCGTGGCCATGCCTCCCATGCCCGGGATCAGGTCGAGCAGGAAGACGCTCGCAGTCAACGCCGTCAGCGCGACCCCACAGGGCGGACAGGCCACCGCGACCCCCGCGAGCGTGGCCAGGGCCCCGACCGCGAGCGTGAGCTTGCCGACGGTGGCGAGTGCGCTGACGAACCGGTCCTCACCCGTCGGGTAGACGGCCCGGACATTCATGTCTCCCCGGACGAGCACGAGGGCGCTGGGGCGATTGTCGTCGTTGAGGCCGGTGGTGTTGGCCACGACCCCCTCGAAGCGATCGAAGCTCCGACCCCCACGGGTCCGGTCGGCAGCGACCTGGACGAACGAGCCGACGAGGTAGGACTGCTCGCTGAACGTGTTGCCCGGGCAGTTGGGCGTGGAGTCCTCGACACGGAGATTGGAGCCGAGGTTCAGTGTTCCGCAGTGGGCCCGGTAGTTGACGGTGGCGCGGATCGTGGGCCGCTGGTTGTTGGTCAGCACGTTGACGCCGAGCGGCGCACGACCTTCCGCAGGGTCCTCCCCGAAGAACAGCTCCACGCCCGTGTCGAAGTCGACGTGGCCCCAGTCCAGGAACTCGAACCCGAGCGCGGGTGCCTGCGCTCGCAGCGTCACCTCGCGGTCCGGATGCCACAGGAACGGGTTGCGCGCGTCAGGGTGCGCGCAACTGGAGGACTGCGACACGGTTCCGGTGATCCAGTGATGGTCGTCGAGCCCGAGTTGCCGGGGGCTGAACACCCGGCCCGAGTCGTCGCCGGCCCGGGTGATGTTCACGGTGGGTTCGAGCGCCTGACAGTGGTTCAACGTGATGGTGAGGTCCCCGCGTACGGACATCAGGCACTGGATCGCGCCCGTCTTCTCCCACGATCCATTGCCGCCCTGCTGCACCGGCGGAGGCTCGCAGTCGAACGGGAGCGGCAGGGTGCGCCAGGGAAGCCCCTGCTCGAAGGACTGGGTCATCGTCACCCAGCCCGTGGACGTGAGCAGGTCGTCGGCGACCACCTCCATCAGCAACGGCGTCTCGGGGAAGTTGAACAGCCCCGCATCCGAGTCGTACTCGGCCCGGGTCACGGGGTCGCTGCGGCCGAACATCCGGCGCTTCGCGTCGTTTTCGTAGCGGCCGGGCCCACAGCCGGAGTCCGGGAATCGAGCCTCGACTCCGGGCGGCGCGAGGACCCGGATCGTCGAGCACGGCGCGTCCTCCATGTAGAAGTGCGCGGTGGTCACGAGTGGCTCGTCCATCACGACGCGACGATCGCCCGGCCAGGGTCCTCCGAACCTCACCTCGGGGTCCTCGAACACCGTGCCCCGGACGCTCAGGCCCTCCTCGCCGTCAGGGTCGCTCCAGCCGCCGAACCGAAACGATCCGCTCCCCAGCGGCCGCAGCGTCACCGTCGATCCGTCCAGCCACCGTTCGCTGCCGTCGAAGCAGTTCGCCTCCGGGATGGTGCGCACCTCGGCCGTCCCGCCACGCCCGCGCGCGGCGATGCTGTCCACGAAGACCTCGATCGTGTGGCACGAGGTGAACTCGGGCTCGATGGTCGTCGTCGGCGTGGCAGCCACGGCGAACGTCACCTGCGGATCGGGACCCGACCCGGCGAGCGGCTGGCCGTTGCGCAGCCATCCGGCGAGGACCGCCGACGTGTCGTCGATCCGAACGGACGCGGTGACCGCGGCGTTGCGGGTGTAGCCGGCGCCGTCCGGCGAGGCACAGTCGGGCGCGGTCAGCAGCTGGGCACCACCGAGTTCGGTGGCCGGAGTGAGCACGGTGCGACACACGGGACCGAACTCGAACGGGACCACGATGTCGCGGTCGGCCGTGAACGTGAGCGAGTGGACCGACGCTCGCAACGCAGACGGGGTGTCGGAGGACAGGTCATGGTCGATCGCCAGCGGCCCGAAGTCGTACAGGACGTCGAACTCATCGGTCGTCGGGTTCAACTCCGACCTGACCGCCAGTGAGACCTCGCTCAGGTGACGAGCACCTCGGGTGCCGTCCTCGAGTTCGCAGTCTCCGTCCGTCCACTGCAGCGGATTCGTGACGGCGTGCGGGCTCCTCCAGATCCCGCCGGAGCCCGTGATGTCGATCTCGATCGAATGGCAGACGGGTTGGTAGTAGACCTCGACCCGGTGGTCCTCCCACTCGTCGACGGGCAGCCGCAGCACGAAGCGTTCATCCGTGCTGACCTGGCGGCCCTCGAAGCGCCACTCGACCAGTTCGAATCCGTTGGCAGGCGCGGCGTCGAGCGCG
The DNA here is from genome assembly GCA_040880235.1 of Nitriliruptoraceae bacterium. Classification (GTDB taxonomy): domain Bacteria; phylum Actinomycetota; class Nitriliruptoria; order Nitriliruptorales; family Nitriliruptoraceae; genus JBBDIX01. The sequence continues at coordinate 18,557 of JBBDIX010000073.1, read as the reverse complement.
ATCGCGGTGCCGCCGAGATGGCCACCGTCCTCACAGTTGGAGGCCGTGAGGATCCGCGGGTCGGCGAATCCTTCGGGCTGCCCGTGCTCGTCGACGATTCGGGGAGACAACTCGATGTCCTTGCAGATCCCGAGCCCCAGGTCGTCGATCGCGATCGTGTGTGCCGCGCTGGTCGACTCGAGCAGCGCGTTGGTGCCACCCCCGATTCCGGTCGGCACATACCTGGCGCGGATCTGCAGGGCCTCGGCCTCCTCGTCGGCGAAGTCGAGTCTCGGCGACCCGCCCGGCGGACAGACCTCGTCGTCCGTGCTCGCGCAGAAGGTCACCTCGACCTCCCCGTCCGTGAGCGTGTGCGGGTCGCCGAAGTCCGTGAACCCACCTCCCCCGGAGTCGTCCTGGAACACGACCTGTCCGGCAACCGGGACCCCTGTGGGCCCAGTGACGTCCACGTGGAAGGTCGCCTCGCCGCCGTACTCGACCTCCGCCGGGGCGATCAGTTCGACCGACGATGCCGCCGGGTCGACCTCGTCCCGTGTGATGTTGGTGGGAGACGGCGGGATGAAGTAGTTCGTCTCTCCGTCGAGGACCCTGGCGCCGAAGTAGGTGAGGCGGGCGGTCACGAGGTATTCGATCGTCGCCCGGTACACGCTCCCCACCTTGACGAGGGTCGCGGAGCCGATCGCGTCGGTGAGTTCATCGGTGGTTCCGTGCAGGAACTCGACCTGCTCGAGCGGTGCGGCGTCGATCACCCCCTCGTCAGGGTTCCCACCCTCGTCGGGAATCTCCACGATGACGTCAATGGTGTCTCCGACCGTGATCTCGTCGGTCGTCGGGTTGTCTCGGGGAGATGGATCCGTGGAGATGTCCGTGATGAGATTGCGCCGGTTGACCGTGACCTCGACAGCGACGGACTCGCTGGCCGCATGGACGTCATCGTCGGGCGCATAGCGGACCTGCAGCCGCAGGTCACCACCCGGCAACGTCGAGCCGTCGAACGTGAACGCGCCTTCGTCCCCCGCGGCCAGGGTCTCACTGCCGACGTCGACCGGACCGTCCCAGTTGGCGGGATCGCCGAGTTCCGCCACGTCGCGTTCCACCCACAGCGTCACGGTTCCCGTCGGGTGGGCGCCACCCACGTCGGGGGTGACCGTGCCCGTGACCGACACGGCATCCCCGAACGTCCAGGTCGCAGCGGGTGCCGGGCTGGTGACCGTGACCGTCGTGGTTTCGGTGCCCGCGGCGTGCGCTGGAGATGCCGACGGCACGACCAGGGTCGCGAGCAGCGCGAACGACAGCACGCTCGGCATGACCGGTCCGGGCTCACCGAGCCGTGGCGGCGTCGCCGTCGGCGCGGACGTGCCGCCCGTCGCCCGGTACATCACCAGCAGTGCGACGATCGGCAGCGGCGCGAACAGCACCGTGCCGGACATCTCCAGCACCACGGCGAACGTGCGACTGCCGATCGGCATGCCGAGGGCGATCAGCGTCCACATGCCCGCCATCGCCGCGACGGCAGCGGCCACGAGCACCGGAGCGACGCTACGGATCTGTCCGCGGGTGCGCTGCCAGCCGGCCTGCAGGGCGTCGCGCGTGCCCCGCCCGGCGAGGAACACCTCGGGCAGTGCCATCGCACCGCGCGCCGCGACGATCACGGCCGCGACGAACGGCACCGCCATCCAGGCGAGCCGTGGCATGGAGGGCCAACGCGTCGACGGCCACTGGCGCCGAACGATCGGGGTGGCCGCGAGCGCGAGCAGCGCGACGACCGAGATGATCGGTGCCAGACCGGCGGTGACCACCGCGCACGTGCCGACCGCGAGCACGACCCCCGCGGCCTGTGGCAGACGGCGCAGGGTCGTGCGCCAGGCGTGCCCGTCGAGCACGGCCCGGCCCGTGTGGGCACCGTCGGCGTAGCGCAGGATCATGCCGATGTAGGCGACACCGGCGCCGAACATGAGGGCCACCGGGACCAGCGCCCAGCTCGAGGCGAGCAGCAGCTGCCAGGTCGCCAGGCGTGTGCCCTCGGCGGCGGTGTCGGTGAGCGACTGCAGGGACGGTCGGGCCAGCACCAGCGTCAGCAGCATGCCGGCCACCAGCGCGACGATCAGGATCGCCGCGAGGATGAGGACACGGTGGACGTTGCGGCGATGGACGGTGAGGACGGCGCGCAGGTCGGTGGCCCATCGGGCGCGGGTCGACCCGCCGTCCGTCACCGTTGCGCCTCCAGGGTTCCCGTCATCTGTCGACGACGCCCAACGGGCATCGGACCGTGTGGCGCAGCACCCTACCCAACTCTATAGAGCGGTACCAGACGCCCTTACAGGTCGTTTACGCGGCATCATGTACGCCGACGTCGGACCCTGGAGAGGGCGTGAGCATCGAGGTGGTACCGGTCACGATCGATCGGTTCGATGATCTCGCGACGATGCTCGGACCGAGGAATCCGACATCGTCGGTGTGCTGGTGCCTGACTCATCGCGTCGACTCGCGGACCAACCGGGAACTGTCCGTGACCGCTCCACCCCTCCCCTGTTGACAGGATGCAAGCGGGCACCGGACGTTCCTTACAGGCATCCGATTGCGTGCCCCGGATGCGGGACGTTGGCTGCATCGAGCAGCCTTTCTCCACACACCTCACCACCGACGACCAGGGGCGCCCATGGCCGGCCGTGCCGACGCACACCACGACGCCGAGCTCCAGCTCTTCACGGCCGGGACCTTCGCGGTGCCCGGCATGGAGGACGTGGAGGCGTTCGCGACGATCGGAGACCGCATCGTCGCCGTCGGCACGACCGATCACCTGCGCGCACGGTTCCCCGGCGCACCGCGCACCGACTTCGGGGACGTCACGGTCCTGCCCGGCTTCAACGACGCACACATGCATCCGTCGAAGGCCGCCGACTACGGACTGGTCGCCAACCTGGCACCGCCCGCCGTGCAGGACCTCGACGACCTGTACGCGACGCTGCGCCGCCAGGCCGAACGGTCCGACCAGGGCGAGTGGATCCGCGGCGCTCGCTACGACCAGGGCAAGACGTCGGGGGGCGTGTTCATCGACCGCACCCACCTGGACCAGGTGAGCACCGACCGCCCGATCTACGTGCGCCACATCTCCGGGCACTTCGGGATCCTCAACTCCCGGGCGCTCGAGGTCATCGGGGTGGACCGCGACACACCGGACCCGACCGGTGGCGAGATCCGCCGGGACGCCGACGGTGAACCCACCGGGATCCTCGTCGGGCGGGCGCAGGAACGCGTGATCGCGGCCGTGCCCCCGCTGGAGCTGGACGACTCGATCGACGGGCTACGCACGCTCGCCGAGGACCTGCATGCGTCCGGGATCACGTCGGTCACCGACGCCATGGTCATGCCGGCCGGCCTGGAGCTCTTCCAGGAGGCCCGCCGCCGAGACGCATTCCGGCTGCGCACGAACCTGCTGCTGTCGTGGAAGTGCCTCGACATGCTCGACGAGCTGCAGCTGCGCTCCGAGTTCGGCGACGAGTGGCTGCGCTTCGGCGGCATCAAGGCCACCTGGGACGGGGCAGTCGCCGGACGCACCTGCTTCATGGAGGAACCGTTCGACGGCACCGACGACCACGGCCTGCTGCTCATGTCGAAGGACGAGATCGAGATGGTCGTGGACCGGGTGCACCGCACCGGGTCCCGGCTCGCGATCCACGCCAACGGCGACGCCGCGATCTCGTCGCTTCTCGACGTGTTCGAGGCCACCGTGGCCCGCCACGGCCCCGGCCCGGTGCGCCACCGCATCGAGCACGGTTCGATCGTCAATCCCGACATCCTGCGGCGCGCCGCAGCGCTCGACCTGATCATCGTCCCGCTGTTCAGCTACGTGTGGTTCCACGGGGAGAAGATCACCGAGTTCTTCGGCCAGGACCGGCTCGGACGCACCATCGCGTGCCGGTCGATGCTCGACGCGGGGATCACGGTCGCCGGGTCGTCGGACTTCGGCGCCGGCCCGTTCCCGCCGCTCGCCAACATCGAGGCGGTGGTCACCCGTCGCGACTGGGACGGACGTGACCTGGACGCCTCGCAGGCCATCACCGTCGACGAGGCGATCCACGCCTACACGGTCGCGGCGGCCGAGACCTCCGGCGAGGCGCACCTCAAGGGTCGCATCGCCCCCGGCCACCTCGCGGACTTCGTGGTCCTCGAGCAGGATCCGCGCGCGATCGACCCGGACGACCTCGCGGACCTTCCAGTCCTGTCGACCTGGATCGGTGCCGAGCAGGTCTGGTCACGCTGACCGACGGGGACCACACGGCGATGGGGACCGCCGACGAGACGCCACGCCGCCGACTGTCGGTGGCGCTGCTCTACACGGCCACGCTCGCGAACTTCACGGTGGTCGCGATCTACCTGCTGGGGGTGCAGCTGTACCTGGCGGGGCCCGTCGGCGGGACCCCTGCCGACATCGGGATCACCCTGCTGGCGTTCTCGGTGTCGGCGATCCTGCTGCGGCCGGTCGTCGGGCAGGGCATCGACCGCATCGGGCGTCGACCGTTCCTGATCGCGGCCTTCGTGATCCTGGTGACCTCGTCGCTGGCGTTCGTCCTGGCGACGTCCGTGGTCGCCGTGGTCGCGCTGCGCATGATCCAGGGCGTGTCGTCCGCCATGTACTACACGGTGGGGGTCACCATCGGCATCGACCTCGCGCGCCCGGAGCGACGTGCGGCGGCGATCTCCCACTTCTCGATCTTCCTGTACGGCGGGCTGGGCCTCGGTCCGGTCATCGCCGAGTGGGTCCTGCCGCTCGGCGGGTTCCGAGCGGTCTGGTGGACGGCAGCCGGTCTGTCGGCGATCGGACTCGCCTGCGTGCTCGCCATCCCCGAGACCGGCCGGACCGAGTCGCGCAACCGCACCCGACCGAAGCTGCGCCTGCTGCACCCCGCGGCGATCCCCACCGGGCTGATCCTGACCGCGCCGAGCCTCGGGCTGGCCGGCATCAGCGGGTTCGGGGCCCTGTACGCCGCCGAGGTGGGACTCAGCGGTGGAACCCCGGTGTACGTCGCGTTCTCCGGCACGATGGTGCTGGTGCGCCTGCTGTTCGCGGGCGTTCCCGACCGACTCGGCCTGCACCGCGTCGCGCTGCCGGGCCTGGCGGTCTGCATCGTCGCGCTGCTGCTGCTGGCGATGCCCCGGGCCCCGTGGTTCGCCATCGTCGGCGCGGGGCTGTTCGCGATCGGCTACGCGTTCCTGTTCCCGTCGCTGCTGGTGCTCACCCTCGCGCGGGTGCCCGACGGGGAACGCGCCGAGGCGACCGGGACGTACTCGTCGTTCCTCGACGTGTCGCTCGGGGGCGGGGGCTACCTCGTCGGGCTGCTCATCTCGACCGTCGGGTTCGGGCTCGGCTTCGGGGTGCCTGCGGGGCTGACGCTGGTCGCGATGGTCGCCCTGCACCTCGATCGTCGACGCGACGAGCACATCGCCTGACGGTCCGGCGCGCGGCGATCACTCGCCCGAGACGTGCGCGACGTGCCCCTGTCGACGCAGTGCCGTGCGGATCCGAACGGCCGCGTCGTCCATGACCTGCGGATCCGGATCCTCCTCGGCACGGGAGAGGTCCAGGTCCGCCATAGACGCGATCGTGAGCACGTGGACGTGCACGTGCGGGACCTCGAACCCGGCAACCAGCTGACCCACCCTCGGGGGGTCGAACGCCTCCTGGATGGCCGCGCCGACGTGACGGACCACCCGGCTGCAGTGCTCCCAGACGTCCGCGTCGAGGTCGAGCCAGTGGTCCACCTCGGCGCGCGGGACCACCAGCGTGTGTCCCGGGGTGACCGGGTTGATGGTCAGGAACGCGACCGCGACGTCGTCGGACCAGACGAACCGCCCGGGCAGCTCACCATCGATGATCCTCGTGAACACGCTGGTCATGGGTCCCTCCTGTCGTACATCGGCCACGTCGTCGGCCAGAAGTCCGTCATCGGTCCCGGCGGTGAAACGGCAGGTCCGCGACACGCACGGGTACCTCGTTTCCCCGCACGTCGGCGACGAGCGACTCCCCGTCGGCCGGTCGACCCGTCGTCAGGTACGCCATCGCGACCGGATGTTCGAGCGTCGGTGACAGCGCACCACTCGTGATCACCCCGACCGGTTCGCCGTCGGTTCCCAGCACCCGGTTGCCGGACCGTGGTGCCCGTCGCCCGTCGGCGACCAGACCGACCAGGCGCACCTCGCCCTCCTCCTCGGCGCGACGCGCGAGCGCCTCTGCGCCGACGAACTCGCGGCCGTCGAGGTGCACGATGCGACCGAGCCCGGCGTCGAACGGCGTGCGATCCTCGGACAGTTCGTTGCCGTACAGCGGCATGCCGGCCTCGAGCCGCAGCGTGTCCCGACACGCGAGGCCTGCGGGCACCAGCCCGGCTCCGGCTCCCGTCTCGGCAATCCGGTTCCACAGGTCGACCGCAGCACCCGGCGCACAGAACAGCTCGAATCCGTCCTCGCCCGTGTAGCCGGTCCGTGCGAGGAACACCGGCACGTCGGCGACGCGCGCGTCCTGACCGGCGTAGTAGCGAACCGCGTCCACGTCGTCCACGCCCAGCGATCCGACCAGTGCCGCGGCACGGGGTCCCTGCACGGCGATCAGCGCGATGTCGTCGGACCGGTCGGAGATCTCCGCGCGACCGTCGGCGCGTTCGACCAGTTCGTCGAACACACGCGCGCGGTTCGCCGCGTTGGCGACCACGAGGAAGTCCTGGTCGGCGCGGCGGTACACGATCACGTCGTCGATCACGCCCCCGTCGGGGTTGCACAGCATCGTGTACCGGGCGCGTCCGACGTCGATCCCCGACAGGCGGGTCACGAACGCGGTGTCGACCACGTCGCCCGCCGCCGCGCCGGTCACGACGATCTCGCCCATGTGGCTGAGGTCGAACAGCCCGGCGGCACGGCGCACCGCATGGTGTTCGGCGAGCTCGCTGTCGTAGCGCAGCGGCATGGACCATCCGGCGAAGTCGGTCAGCACCGCCCCGAGTTCGACGTGCACGTCGTGGAGCGGGGTCGTGGTCATGCCGACACCTCCTGCGCGTCGATCGCGAACGCCTCGGGTGGCGGGCACGCACACACGAGGTTGCGGTCCCCGTGGGCTCCGTCGATGCGCCCCACCGGCGGCCAGTACTTGTCGGCCCGTGCCTCCCGCGACGGGTACACGGCCACGTCACGACCATACGGGTGGGTCCACTCCTCCACCAGCACGTGGGCCGGATGGGGGGCGTTCACCAGCGGGTTGTCGTCCTTCGGCCACTCCCCCGACGCGACGCGGTCGGCCTCGGCCCGGATGGCGATCATCGCGTCGCAGAACCGGTCGAGTTCGGCCAGGTCCTCGCTCTCGGTCGGTTCGACCATCAACGTGCCCGCCACCGGGAAGCTGAGTGTCGGGGCGTGGAAGCCGTGGTCGATGAGGCGTTTGGCGACGTCCTCGGCGGTGATCCCGGTGCGTCGGGTCATCTCACGCAGGTCGAGGATGCACTCGTGGGCCACCCAGCCGCCCGCACCTCGGTACAGGACCGGGAAGTGCTCGTCGAGGCGGTTGGCGACGTGATTGGCCGCCAGCACCGCGACCTGCGTCGCACGGACCAGACCCGCAGATCCCATCAGCTGGATGTACGCCCAGGAGATCGGCAGGATCGACGCCGAGCCGTACGGCGCGGCCGACACGGCACCGACCGGGCCGGACCGTCGACGGGGATCCGGGTGCAGCGGGTGGGTCGGCAGGAACTCGACGAGGTGTTCGGCGACCGCGACCGGCCCGACGCCCGGACCTCCGCCCCCGTGCGGGATGCAGAACGTCTTGTGCAGGTTGAGATGGGAGACGTCGCCACCGAACCGACCCGGGGCGGCGACACCCAGCAGCGCGTTGAGGTTCGCCCCGTCGATGTAGACCTGCCCCCCGGCGTCGTGGACCATGGCGCAGACGTCGGAGACGGTGGACTCGTACACACCGTGGGTCGACGGGTAGGTGAGCATGATCGCCGCGACCCGACCGGCGTGCTGCTCCAGCGTGCTGGTCAGACTGTCCATGTCGATCGTGCCGTCCGGCGACGCGTCGACGACCGCCACACGCATGCCGGCCATCACCGCGCTCGCCGCGTTGGTGCCGTGCGCACTCGACGGAATCAGGCACACGTCCCGCTCCGTGTCGCTGCGCGACGCGTGGTGGGCCGCGATCGCGAGCAGGCCCGCGAGCTCTCCCTGGGACCCGGCGTTGGGTTGCACGCTCACCGCGGCGTATCCCGTCATCGCCGCGAGCCAGCGTTCGAGGTCGTCGATGAGCTCACGCATCCCGGCCGTCTGGTCCGCAGGCGCGAAGGGGTGCAGTCCCGCGAACCCGGGCCAGGTGATCGGTTCCAGTTCGGTCGTCGCGTTGAGCTTCATGGTGCACGACCCGAGCGGGATCATGCCGCGATCCAGCGCGTAGTCCCGGTCGGCCAGACGTCGCAGGTAGCGCAGCATGGCCGTCTCGGACCGGTGCTCGTGGAACACCGGGTGCTCGAGGTAGCCACTGGTGCGCACCAGCCCGTCCGGCAGTTCGACGTCGGAGGGGTCGAGGTCACCCGCCGCGACCTCGATGCCGAAGGCCCCGAGCACCGTGGCGAGGTGGGTCGCGCGTGTCGTCTCGTCGCAGGCGATGCGCACGTGGTCGTCGTCGACGAGCCCGAGGTTGACGCCGGCCTCGCACGCGGCGTCGACCACGGCTGCCGCCCGGCCGGGCACCCGTGCGAGCACCGTGTCGAAGAACGCGTCGTGGACGACCTCGACACCGCCGGCCCGCAGGCGGTCCGCCAGCGTTCGGGCGTTGCCGTGGACGCGCCGGGCGATGTCGGCGAGCCCGTCCGGTCCGTACCACACCGCGTACATCGACGCCACCACGGCCAGCAGGACCTGTGCGGTGCAGATGTTGGAGGTGGCCCGTTCCCGGCGGATGTGCTGCTCGCGGGTCTGCAGGGCCAGCCGGTACGCCGACTGGCCGTGCACGTCGATCGACACGCCGACGAGGCGGCCCGGCAGGCTGCGTTCGAGCCCCGTGCGCACCGCGATGTAGCCGGCGTGGGGGCCGCCGTAGCCCAACGGCACCCCGAAGCGCTGCGTCGACCCGACGGCGATGTCCGCACCCTGTTCTCCGGGTGGGGTGATCAGCGTGAGTGCGAGCAGGTCGGCCGCCACGGTCACGAGTGCCGCGTGGTCGTGGATCCGTTCGATGAGCGCGGCGTCGTCGCGCAGGACCCCCGAGGCACCGGGCTGCTGCAGCACCACGCCGAACAGCCCGTCGGGCAGGTCCGCGTCCCGGTCGAGGTCGACGATCTCCAGTCCGAGGGGCTCGCACCGGGTCTCGAGCACCGCGCGGGTCTGGGGCAGCACGTCGACGTCCACGGCGACGACATCACCGGCACCGCGTGACGCGCGGTGCATGAGGGTCACCGCCTCGGCGACGGCGGTGCCCTCGTCGAGCAGGGACGCGTTCGCGACCGGCAGACCAGTGAGGTCGGCGACGACGGTCTGGAAGTTGAGCAACGCCTCGAGCCGCCCCTGACTGATCTCGGGCTGGTAGGGCGTGTAGGCCGTGTACCAGGCCGGCGACTCGACGACGTTGCGACGCACGACGGGCGGGGTGATCGTGTCGTGGTACCCGAGGCCGATCATCTGCACCATCTGGCGGTTGCGACCGGCGAGTTCACGCAGCCGCGCGGTCACCTCGAACTCGTCGAGGGGTTCGAGCGCGAACAGCCCCTCGGAACGGATCGCGTCGGGAACGGCCGCGTCGATCATCGCCTCGAGCGAGGACGCGCCGACGCCCTCGAGCATGCGGCGGATCGCGTCGTCGTCGGGACCGACGTGGCGGTCGACGAAGTGTTCGAACGGGGTCGGCATGTCGGTCACGGGGGCAGCCTTCGGGGCGCCGGCATCAGCGGCGCTGCTGCCTCCCCACTCTGTGCCGGGACCTGAGAGGTTCACCGCCCGCGGGCGGCTTGCACCATCGGTGAGGTGGTGATCGCGTCACCACCTGCTCTCCAGAGTGGCCTGTCCCTCTCGGTAGGGGTGCCTGAGAGATTCCGGGGAGGAGGTTGCTCCTTCGGCGGCCAGTTGCTGGCGCTCTCCCGGGAGGGATCATCGGCCCTGTTCGGTTGTGGTCGCACGCTAAGCCGCCAGACCGCAGGAATCAACGTGGCGGCACGGGCGGTAGCGTTCGGTCTGCTCGCGACGCGGAGGCTCCTTGGACGCGGATCTGACCTCGCTCGGCCGGATCGCCATCGTCAATCGTGGCGAACCGGCGATGCGTGCAATCCATGCGATCCGTGAACTCGCCCACGAACACGACGCCGACCTCATCGCCGTGGCGATGCACACGGCGGCCGAACGCAACGCGATGTTCGTACGCGAGGCCCATGACGCCGTGCAGATCGGGCCCGCGGACCTGACCGGCCAGCCGATCCCCTACCTCGACCTCGATGAACTCGAACGGGCGCTGATGGCCTGCCGGGCCGACAGCGTGTGGGTCGGGTGGGGCTTCGTCGCCGAACGCGCCGAGTTCGCGGACCTGTGCGCGCGCCTCGGGATCACGTTCATCGGACCGTCGGGCGACGTGATGCGCGCACTCGGCGACAAGATCGGTGCCAAGCGTCTCGCCGAGCAGGCTGGCGTCCCGGTCGCCCGGTGGAGCGGCGGCGCGGTCGAGGACGTGGACGCCGCCCACGAGCACGCCGCGGTGATCGGCTACCCGCTGGTCGTGAAGGCGGCCGCCGGCGGTGGCGGGCGCGGCATCCGGCTGGTGTACGACCCAGCGGACCTCGCGAACGCGTTCGAGCGGGCCAGCGAGGAGGCCGAGCGGTCCTTCGGCGACTCGACCCTGTTCATGGAGCAGCTCGTCGGCGAGGCCCGGCACATCGAGGTGCAGATCATCGCCGACACCCACGGCAACGTGCTCGCCCCCGGTGTCCGTGACTGTTCGGTGCAACGACGCAACCAGAAGGTGATCGAGGAGTCGTCGTCGACGGTCCTCGATGCCGACCAGGCGGCCGAACTCGCCGCGTCGGCCGCCGAGCTCGCGCGCGTCGCCGGATACACGAACGCCGGGACCGTGGAGTTCCTCTACCAGCCCGAGCAGCGCCAGTTCGCCTTCCTCGAGGTGAACACGCGCCTGCAGGTCGAGCACCCGGTGACCGAGCTGACCGCTGGCATCGACCTGGTCAAGCTCCAGATGCTCGTGGCGGCCGGAGGACGCCTGCCCGAGACGCTGCCCGCGATCGACGGGCACGCCGTCGAGGTGCGCCTCAACGCCGAGGACCCCGAACGAGGGTTCACCCCGTCGCCGGGACGCATCGAGCGCCTGCGCCTGCCGTCGGGTCCGGGGATCCGGGTGGACACCGGTGTGTCCGAGGGCGACGAGATCCCGTCCCAGTACGACTCGATGATCGCCAAGATCATTGCGCACGGCCGCGACCGGGGCGAGGCGCTCGCCCGCCTGCGCCGCGCGGTGGAGCAGACGACGGTGGTCGTGCGGGGCGGGACCACCAACCGCGCCTTCCTGCTCGACCTGCTCGAACACCCGACGTTCGTCGCCGGAGACGTCGACACCGGCTGGCTCGACCGGATGACCGCGGACGGCGGCTGGACCTTCACGACCCGCGGAGACCTCGCACTCATCGCCGCGGCGATCGATGCCCACGAGCACACGTCACGACGCGAACGCGAACGTTTCCTGACGGCCTCCGCACGGGGCCGCCCGCAGGGACCCGCAGAGATCGGCGTGACCATCGACCTGCGCTGGTCCGGCAACGCCTACCGGCTCCACGTCGCCCGGACCGGACGGACCCGCTACCGCGTCGGGATGGACGGCCAGCACGTCAACGTCGACGTGGACACCCTCGGAAGCTTCGAGCGCCGCATGGTCATCGGCCACCGCCGCGTGCGCGTGGTGACCGTCAGCCACGGGGCGGACCAGCTCGTCGAGATCGACGGGGTCCCCCACCGCATCTCCCAGGACGACGCCGGCATGGTCCGGGCCCCCGGACCGTCGGTCGTCATCCGGGTGCCGGTGAGCGTCGGCACCCGGGTGGAAGCCGGCACCACCGTCGCCGTGCTCGAGAGCATGAAGATGGAGACCGCCGTCGCCGCTCCGTTCGCAGGCACCGTCGTGGAGGTGCTCGCCTCGAGCAACGTGCAGCTCGACGCCGGCGCCCCGATCGTTCGCCTCGAGCCGGACGCCGACGGTGACGAACCGTCCGGTGCGGAGGTCGTCACCCTCGAGCAACTGGCGAGCACGACGTCACGCGGCGACGGCGACCCGGCGGCCGACGCGGTGGGAGAACTGCGTCGGCTGGTGCTGGGATGGGACGTGCGCCCCGACGAGGTCGACGACCTCGTCGCGCGACTGGGGGATCCCGGCGACGACGCCCACCTGCGTGCCGAACTCGACGTGTTGCGCATCTTCGCCGACCTCACCTCCCTGTCGCGCAACCGGCGCATCGGGGACGCAGAGGACGTCGAACAGTCCCACAGCTCGCGCGAGTACCTGCACGCCTACCTACGCACCCTCGACGTGGAGGCCGCCGGACTGCCGACGTCGTTCCGCGCCAGACTCGCCCGCGCACTGGCCGACCACGGGGTCCACGACTTCGATCGTTCCGAGGCGCTGGAGGAGGCACTGCTGCGCATCCACCTCGCCCAGCACCGTGCCAGCAGCCACGTGCCGGCGATCCTCTCCCTGTTGGAACGCCGGCTGGCGGCCCCGCCACCGGACGGGCCGCTGGGCGCCGACCTGCGCGCAACGCTCGACCACCTGGTGACCGCGACCCAGGTGCGCCACCCGGTCGTGGGAGACCTCGCCCGGCGCGTGCGGTACCGGGCCTTCGACCAGCCTCGGCTGGAGGGCGAACGCGCCGCCACGTACGACGCCGTGCGGGCGCACCTGCGTGCGCTCGGCCCCGGCTTCGACGCGTCAGAGCGCACCACGCACCTCGAGGCGCTCGTCGCCGCCTCGCAGCCCCTGCTCGGACTGCTGTCCGACCCCGTGGTGCTCGCCGCCCGGGACGTGATGCTCGAGGTGCTGACCCGCCGCTACTACCGGACACGGGACATCGACGACGTCCGCACGATCGACGACGAGGTGCTCGACATCGTGGTCGCCGACTTCCGCGACCGTCGCGGCCAGGGCCGCGTGGTGGCGATCGCCACGGACAGCGACCAGCTCGACGCGGCACTGGCGCGCGCAGGCGAGCTCGCCGCGGACGTGCCCGACGACGGCGGCGCAGGCGTCGCGGTCGACCTGTACGGCGTCACCGACGGTCCCGCCGTCGGGATCGACGCGCTGGCCGCACAGCTCGGCGAGACGATCGCGCGCGCATCCCTCCCGGGCTCGCTGCGCCGGGTCACCCTCACGTTCGCCACCCCGTCCGGCACGGAGACCGGGCTGCCGGGCGTGGAACACGTGACGTTCCGGCGCCGCGGCGACGAGTGGGTCGAACGCGTCCACCTGCGGGGCATCCACCCGCTGGTGGCTGGCCGCCTCGACCTGTGGCGCTTCGACCGGTTCGAGCTCGAACGGCTTGCTTCCAGCGAGGACGTCTACCTGTTCGCCGGAACCGCCCGCGGGACACCGGAGGACCGGCGGCTGTTCGTCATGTCCGAGGTTCGCGACCTCACCCCGGTCACCGACGACACCGGCGCGGTCCGGGCGCTCCCCGAACTCGAACGCGTGCTGGCCGCCTGCCTCGATGACCTGCGCAACGCGCGAGCCCAGCAACCACTGGACACGCGTCCGGAGTGGAACCGCGTCCTGCTCAACGTGTGGCCGACGGTCCGCCTGCCGATCGACCAGCTGCACGGGGTGGTGCGGGCACTGGCACCCATGACCGACGGGCTGGGCCTCGAACAGGTCATGGTGAACGCGCAGATGGCCGACGAGGACGGCAGCGTCCATCCGGTCACGGTGCGCATGTACCGCCCCCCGGGCCAGGGACTCACGGTGCGGGTCACCGAACGTCCGACCCATCCGCTGGAACCGTTCGACGCCCTGACCCAGCGGATCCTGCGCGCACGCAGGCGCGGCACGGTCCACCCGTTCGAGATCGTCCCGCAGCTGATCCGTGCGCCGCAGCCGACCGGTCTCGGGCAGCACGCGGACGGCGCGTTCGTCGAGTACGACCTCGACGACGCCGGGCTGTTCGTCCCGGTCGACCGTCCGTGGGGAGGCAACGACGCCGGGGTGGTGGTGGGCACGGTCACCACACCCACCTCACGCCACCCGCAGGGCATGACCCGCATCGCGATCCTGGGTGACCCGACCCGGGGCCTGGGTTCGATCGCCGAGCCCGAGGCCCGCCGCATCCTCGGCGCGATCGACCTCGCCGCCGAACTCGGGGTCCCGGTCGAGTGGTTCGCGGTGTCCTCCGGTGCCCGCATCGCGATGGACAGCGGCACGGAGAACATGGACTGGGTCGCACGCGTGCTGCGCCGGATCATCGAGTTCACCCAGGACGGTGGGGAGATCAACGTCATCGTCACGGGGATCAACGTCGGCGCCCAGCCCTACTGGAACGCCGAGGCGACGATGCTGATGCACACGCGCGGCATCCTGGTCATGACCCCCGACAGCGCCATGGTGCTCACCGGCAAGCAGGCGCTCGACTACTCCGGAGGCGTGTCCGCGGAGGACAACTTCGGGATCGGCGGCTACGACCGGGTCATGGGACCCAACGGCCAGGCGCAGTACTGGGCGCCGGACCTCGCGGGCGCCTGTTCGATCCTGTTCGCGCACTATGCCCACGCCTACGTCGTGCCCGGAGAGCGCTTCCCGCGTCCTGCCGGCACGACCGACCCCGTGGACCGCGACGTGCGTGATGTCCCCCACGACGTCGAGGGTGTCGACTTCACCCGTGTCGGCGACATCTTCTCCGAGGAGACCAACCCGGGCCGCAAGAAGCCATTCGACATCCGCACGCTGCTGCAGGCGGTGGCCGACCGGGACCATCCGACACTGGAGCGGTGGGCCGACATGGCCGACGCCCGGATGTCGGTGGTGCTCGACGGACACCTCGGCGGGCACCCGGTGACCCTGCTCGGCTTCGAGTCCCGTCCCCTGCCCCGCCACGGTCCCCTGCCGGCGGACGGCCCGGAACAGTGGACGGCCGGGACCCTGTTTCCGCAGGCGTCGCGCAAGACCGCCCGGGCGATCAACGCCGCCAGTGGCAACCGGCCGCTGGTCGTGCTGGCCAACCTGTCCGGGTTCGACGGGTCCCCGGAGTCCCTGCGCCAGTTCCAGCTGGAGTACGGCGCAGAGATCGGGCGCGCCATCGTCAACTTCGACGGCCCCATCGTCTTCTGTGTCGTGTCCCGCTACCACGGGGGCGCGTTCGTGGTGTTCTCCGGGGCACTCAACGAGTCGATGCAGGTCGCCGCGGTCGAGGGATCCCACGCGTCCGTCATCGGCGGACCGCCAGCAGCCGCCGTCGTGTTCGCCGGCGAGGTCAACCGTCGAACCGACGCCGACCCGCGGGTCCGGGAGTTCGAACAGCGCATCGAACGGGCGGACGACCCCGAGTCGCTGCGGATGCGCGCGGAACTGGCGGAACTGCGCCGGCAGGTTCGCTCGGAGAAGCTCGGCGAGGTCGCCGGCGAGTTCGACCGGGTCCACTCCGTCGAGCGGGCGCTCGAGGTCGGGTCGGTGCACACGATCGTGCCACCGCAGAAGCTGCGCCCCTGGCTCATCGAGGCCGTCCAACGCGGCATCGACCGCACCCTGGCGCAGCCCTGACAGGACGTCGGGGTCGGGTCGGATCCGACACCCGACGGCGTTCAGTCGCCTGGCGCGACGCCGACCGTGACCCGGTGGAGGCGCCCGTCGCCCTGCACGTGGACGCTCATGGCCGCCGCCGGGGCGTAGATGGCCTCGGTGGCCCCGATCGTCCAGGTCTGGTCGTCGACGCGCACCTCGACGCGACCGGCCGTGCAGAGCAGGATCTGCGGTCCCCGCCTGTCGAGCTCCACTCCGCCGGCATCCCCGGACGCGACAGCGGCGAGCTGGAAGTGCTCCGGTGACCCTGCATCCTCGGGATCCGTGGTCTTCGCAGGTATCGAGGTGGCGGCACGGGTGACGCGGTGTCGGGCCCCCGGGTCGAGCACGGCCACGAACTCGTCGACGTCGACATGCTTGGTGGTCATGCCGCCGCGCAGCACGTTGTCCGACGTCGCCATGACCTCCACGCCGCAGCCACGCAGGTACAGGTGGGGCACACCTGGCGGGGTCACGAGTTCGTCGCCCACCTCGAGCCGATGGTGCTCCATGAACAGTGCGACGACGACCGCCGGGTCGCCCGGATGGTCGCGGGCGATGCCGGCGACCGCGTCGAGGGCGTCGGCGTCGTCCGGCCGCGGAGCCCGGACACGATCGAGGTCGGCGACCACCCGGTCCACGAGGCGGCGTGCCTCGGAGGACTCGACCCGCAACAGGTCGCGCACGATGCCCGGCCAGGCGTCGCGACCGTCTGCGACCAGTCGGTCGGCGATCCCGTCGAGCAGGTCGAGGGACAGGTGTCCGAGCAGGTCGATCGCGTCGTCGGGATCCCGCATCCCACACAGGGCGTCGAACGTGCCCAGCGCATGCAGCAGTTCCGGCTTGGGCCAGGTATCGCGGTAGCGCCGCTCGGGGGCGTCGCGTGGCATGCCGCGCGCCTCCTCGTCGGCGAACCCCCGGGCGGCGCGTGCGGCCGACGGGTGGACCTGCAGCGACAGCGGTTCGTCGGCAGCGAGCAGCTTCACGAGGAACGGCAGCACCGGCCCGAATCGTTCGACCAGACCCGTACCGAGATGCCCGTCGGGGTCCCGGGCGATGAGTTCATCGAGCGCTGACGCACGCCCGTCGACGTCCAGCATCGCCGAACCGAGGGGATGCGCGCCATACCACCACTCGGCCTCGGGCAGCGCGGACGGCCCGTCGCCGCGCAACGCCGCCAGGGCCGTGTGGGAGCCCCACGGGTAGTGGCGCACGGCAGGACGCATCGGACCTGCGGCGACTCCGGCTGCATGCACGTCGGCACTCATGGGCCTGACGCTAGCCAACGCGCCCACCCAGCCGTCCTCGTTGGGGGACCGCACCGACACTACGATGCTCGCCGAGCGCCCGTAGCTCAGCTGGACAGAGCAGGGGACTTCTAATCCCAAGGCCGCAGGTTCGAGTCCTGCCGGGCGCGCCTGACGAGGTCGCCTTCACGTCATCGCCCCGAACGGGCTAGTGTCCGTCAGCGGGCAGGCGGGCCGGTGGATGCGGCCCCCGAGGAGCAACAGCATGGCAGGCGGAGTCGACTTCCGCGTGGCACCGGACGTGCGTCTGCTGCTGCGTCGACGCGGACCTCGGTCCCCGTTCGGACCGGGCCTGCAACGACGCCCCACGCCGGTCACCCTCGACGAGCTGCTCGACCTCGACGGATCCGCCTCGTCGTGGACCAGCGGTGCGCCGCGCCGACCCGCCGACCAGCCGGACATCGACGAACCCTCGGTCCGCGAGTGGCAGCAGCTGTCCGGCGGAGGTCTGGCGGCGTCACACCACGGCGGCGCGACCGACGAGTGGATCGGTCACGAGGCACACCTCCAGCGCCTCCTGTCTGCCCACACGGTTCCGGTCATCCGTGCCCAGCGCCCGGTGCTCACCCCGCCAGCACCCGTGTCGCGTGCCCTCGTCCGCGAGCAGGTGCGGCGTGATGCCACCCACGACATCCCCGCCTGGCACGTGCGGGGTCGGATGCTCGCGCTGCGGGACGCCGAGGACAACGTCGATGCCCAGGTCCAGGTCGAGCAGGCACACCTCGACAGCGAGCACGCCACGCGCCAGGCGGCGGCGGACACCTGGTGGCAGCGCCTGTGCGACGCCGAACCGATCGCGACGATGGACCAGTTGAACCAGGGATTCGAACGCGACGTGGTGCCCGCAGGCCCGACCGCCGTGGAGGGTGACACGGCCCACGTGGTCATGGCCGTCGACACCGCAGAGATGCTGATCGGCCGCCGCGAACCGTCGACGCGCGACCAGCGCAGCGTGTCCGTCGCGATCATGAACGAGTCGCGTCGCAACCGGCTGTACGTGCAGGCGCTGTGCGCTGGCGTCCTGCAGGTCGCCGCCGTGTCGTTCGCGCTCGTCCCCGGGATCCGGCGTCTGGAGATCGCGGTCGTCGGGGTGACCCGGCCCGGAGGTCCCGCGGTGCTGATGCTCGCCGGACTGCCCAGGGACGTGGTCCTGCCGGACGGCATCGACCGACCGGCGATCGCCGAACTGGTCGCCAGTGCCCAGCAGGGACGGATCCGCCTGGTCCTCGAACGGTCGGGACTGGACGACGGACCGAAACCGCTCTCCACCCGTACACCGGGCGTACAGGCGGCGCTGGACGCCATCCACGTCGGCTGACACTCCGGCCGATGACCTGCGGCTTTGACCCCCCACGTCGCGCTGCGTACCCTCCGCGCTCGTGCCGGGCGATCTCCGGCACGTCCCTGGTGGGTGTAGCTCAGCCTGGTTAGAGCGCCTGGTTGTGGTCCAGGAGGCCGGG
>JBBDIX010000072.1:0-14999 GCA_040880235.1 Nitriliruptoraceae bacterium | reverse complement strand
CCGGGCACGTTGTAGTCGACCGCGTTCTCGATGAGGTTGGCCACGATCAGTCGCAGGTCGGCGGCACTTCCGACCATCGCCGCGGGCTCGGGTGCGTCGACGTGCACCTCGACGCCGAGTCGCTCGGCCCGGGCGGCGACCCTCTCGGCCTGCAGCTGCGAGACCTCCGCAAGGTCCACGCGCTGAAGGCGCTCACGCGGGACGTCGGCATCGTCCTCGAGGCGTGCGAGGTCGAGCAGCTCACGGACGAGTTGACTGAGGCGCTGGGCCTCCACCTGCAGGCGCGCGACCATCGAGTGGGCGCGCTCGGGACTGCGTTCGATCGCCAACTCGAGTGACTCGGCCAGGGCCTGGATCCCGGCGACCGGCGTCTTGAGTTCGTGCGAGGCGTTGGTCACGAAGTCGCGCCGCAGGGTCTCCACCCGCCTGATGTCGGTCACGTCGGTGAGCACGACGACCACCGCACCATCGGTGGCGACGTTGGTGCGCACGGCGAACTGCCGGTCCCCGTGGGGGATGTCGAGTCGCAGCGACTGGCCGCTCTCCGCGGTCTCCACCACCGCCTCCGTCAGCCCGGTGGATCCGAGCTCGGCGACGTGGGTGCCTTCCGCTGCACGGTCGCCGAACAGGCGCTGCGCCGCGCGGTTTGCGTAGATCACCACGGAGTCGTGCAGCAGCAGCACACCGGTCGGCAGGCTCGCAAGGACGTCGTCGAGTCGGGCGACGCCGTCGTCGTCGGACGTGGACATGCGTGCTCCGGGCCGGGAGGTGCGAGTGGGTGCGCCTCGAGGCTACTGAGGCGGACCCTGACGATCGGTGAACTTGTAGCCGACGCCTCGCACCGTGAGGATCAGTTGCGGGTCGTGTGGATCGGCCTCGATGCGTCCCCGCAGCCGCTTTACGTGCACGTCCAGGGTCTTGGTGTCGCCGAAGTAGTCCGAGCCCCAGATGCGATCGATCAGCACGTCACGGGTCAGGACCCGCCCGGCGTTGCGCACCAGCAGTTCGAGCAGGGCGAACTCCTTCGGCGGCATCTCGACCTGCGTGCCTCGCACGGTGACCTCGTGCCGTTCCTGGTCGACGCGCACCCCCGCCGATTCGAGCGGTGCGTCGACGTCGACCGTGTCCCAGTCGCCGCCGCGACGCAGCACCGCACGGATTCGGGCGATGAGTTCGCGGGTGGAGAACGGCTTGGTCACGTAGTCGTCGGCGCCGAGTTCCAACCCGACGACCTTGTCGATCTCCGCGTCCCTCGCGGTGAGCATGATCACCGGCGTGACGCTCGTCGCGCGGATCTGGCGGCAGACCTCCGTGCCCGGCGTGCCCGGCAGCATCAGGTCCAGCAGGACGAGGTCGGGACGTTCGCGTTCGAAGGTGGACAGCGCAGCCGAACCATCGGTCGCGACGACGACCTCGAACCCCTCGCTGGTGAGGGCGAACTCGAGTGCCTCGACGAGCGATGGTTCGTCCTCGACGACCAGGATCCTCGGCATGGGCTCGAGTCTAGTTCCCGTCGGCCCAACCTTCGTCTGCGCATCGGGGCACGTTCGTCGTCCGTCTCGGCTGCGCGCAGGTCAGTCCGACGACCTGTCCTCGTCGACGATTCGTTCGCCGGTGACGGCGTAGGTGACCTGCCGGGCCATGTCGACCCCGTGATCCCCGATGCGCTCGAAGTACCGGGCGATGAGCGCCAGGCTCACCGACTCCTCGGTCGACTGCGCCCCGGTGTACAGGTCGGTGAGCAGGAGCTTGTGCAGCAGGTCGACCTCGTCGTCCGTGCGCTCGAGTTCGACGGCGGCCAGACCGTCGAGCTGTTCCCAGGCCGCCACGGCGCCCGCGAACACCCGCGAAGACTGCTCGGCCAGGTCACGCAGCGTCTGGCACAGGCGCTCGGGCATCGACGGCGGGTGCACCCAGGTCAGCGACCGGGCGATGTGGCCGATCAGCTGCGCGGTCCGCTCGATGGGGGTGACGCACCGGATCGTCGCGACGATCCGACGCAGGTCCCCAGCGACGGGGCTCTGGCGCGCCAGCAGCAGGAAGCACGCGTCCTCGAGTGCGGTGCAACCCTCCGAGATCGTGCGTGCGATGGCCTGGTGGTCACTCGCGGACGCCACGTCGGCATCGAGGAACGCCTCGGTCGTCGGGACGATGTGTGCCTGCACCTGCGCCGCGAGTTCGACCAGTTTGACGCGGCACGCCTCGAGCTGGTGATGGAACTCGGTCCGTGAACCCCCGGCCTCCTGCATCTCGAGCTCGAGCCAGGCAAGCGGGTCTTCGTCCGGGGAGGGACTGGTCGAGGGGTGCGTCGGATCGGGCATCTCGGACTCTCGGTGAGGACGGCCCCGACACCCTAGGGCTCGCCGGCGGGGTGGGGACCTCAAGCATGCCGCGAGGCGCGGCAGCTGCGGCGCCGTTCAGGGATCTGAGGCCGGACGTTCATGCGGCGTTCACCGCACCCGTCCCTCCGGGCGACCGAGGCGGGCCTCGTGTGGGAAGTACGCTCGGCGGCCCGTTGCAGGAGACGATGCTCGTGACCGGCCGGCTCGTCGTGCTCGCGACCCCCATCGGCAATCTCGAGGACCTGTCGCCACGGGCTGCTCGCGTCCTGTGCGAGGCAGACCTCGTGCTCGCCGAGGACACGCGCCGGACGGGGCGCCTCCTCGCCCACGTCGGATCCCGCGCCCCGCAGCGATCGCTGCACGAACACAACGAGCAGCAGCGCGTCGACGGCGTACTCGACGACATCCGCGGTGGTCAGACGGTGGTGCTGGCCACCGACGCGGGCACACCCGCCATCTCCGATCCGGGCTACCGCCTCGTGGCCGCGTGCACCGCAGCGGGACTGCGCGTCGAACCGGTCCCGGGCCCCTCCGCCGCACTCGCGGCGCTCATGGTCGCCGGACTGCCCACGGACCGGTTCGTGTTCGAGGGTTTCCTGCCTCGGCGCGGGGGGACTCGCCGCCAGCGGCTCGAGGCGCTGGCCGTCGAACCCCGCACCGTCGTGCTGTTCGTCACGCCGCACCGGGCAACCGAGGACCTGCAGGACCTGTGTGACCATCTCGGAGCCGACCGGCCAGCGACCCTCGCGCGGGAGCTCACCAAGCTCCACGAGGAGGTCGTGGCCGCGACGCTCGGCGAGCTCGCCGACCGGGTGCGCGCGGGTGCCCGCGGCGAGATCACACTGGTGGTCGGGGGCCAACCGTCCGAGCCGGCCGACGTCGATGACCAGGACCTGCTTGAACAGGTCCGATCGCGCATCGCGGACGGGGAGAGCCTGCGCGACGCCGTCGCAGAGGTCGCCGCGCGCGTCGGGGTGTCGCGCCGTGCGCTCTACGCGAACGCGGTGGAGGACCGGGCCAGCACCACCTGATCCACTGGGCACCACGCGACCTGCAGGCGCTGCCGACCGGCTGGTACACTCCAGACTTCGGCCCGCCTGCTCACGGCGGGCTCTTGCGTGCCACCCCCGCGGTGCCGTGACCTTCCCGGCCTCCCGGTGGCCACCTCCGTCTCGACCCAGGATCCATGTCTGCCGTGCAACTCGTCGACACACACTGCCACCTCGACCACCACGACCGACTGTCCGTCGCGACACAGGTCGAACGCGCCCGCGCTGCGGGCGTCGTCGCGATGATGACCGTCGGGACCGACCTCGCCTCGTCGAACCAGGCCCTCGCCGCAGCGCGGCGATTCGACGACGTCCACGCCGTGGTCGGCATCCACCCCAACGACGCCATGGAGGCAACCGACGAGGTGCTCGCCGTCATCGACCGGCTCGCCGGGGACGAGCACGTCGTCGGGGTGGGGGAGACGGGTTTGGACCAGTACCGCGACTGGACGACCCCCGCGCAGCAGGAGGCGTCGTTTCGCGCCCACATCGAGATCGCGCGACGCCGCGACCGCACGCTGGTCATCCACTGCCGCGACGCGTGGGACGACTGCCTCGCCATCCTCGACGACGCCGGCGCGCCCGAACGCGTCGTCATGCACTGCTTCTCCGGCGACCTCGACGTCACTCGACGCTGCACCGAGGCCGGCTGGTACCTCTCGTTCGCCGGCAACGTGACCTTCCGAAACGCCGACGCCCTGCGGCTGGCCGCTGCGGCCGCGCCCGCCGAACTGCTGCTGACCGAGACCGACTCGCCCTTCCTCACCCCCCATCCACACCGCGGGACCCCCAACGACCCGTCTCACGTCGGGTTGACGCTCGAGGTGCTCGCGCAGGTGCGCGGACAGGACCCCGAGGCCCTCGCGCCGCAGGTGCTCGCCAACACCCAGCGCGCGTTCGCCCTGCCCGGAGGTTCCTGGTGACCGCGCGCTCCCGACCGTCGTCTGGCCGATCTCCGGTTGGCGAAGCGTGGCCGACGGGGCATGCTTCTCGGTTCCGGCCGCGACATGGATGCTCGTGATGCCCCGATTCGCACGCGTCAGACGAGGCCTCGCCGTGACCATGGCGTGGGTCCGTCGTCGTGCGCTCGGTATGGCGATGCTCGCTGCGCTCTCGGCGGCGTCTGCCGGGCTCGTCGGCTTCGGCTCCCACGTGGACGTGTTCGTCGACGGGGAGGTCGCCACGGTGCGGACCTACGGGTCGACGGTCGGGGACGTGGTCGACCAGCTCGAACTCGATGTCGGATCGAATGACGCCGTGCGCCCGGGGCTGGACGATCCGGTCGTCGACGGGATGCTCATCGACGTGGTGCGTGCCGTCACCGTCGACGTCCACGTGGACGGTGCGCTCGTGCACCGGGTGGTCGCGCCCGTCGACTCGGTCGCCGGGGTGCTGCACCGCGCCGGTCTCGCCGATGTGCGCAGCCTCGACGCGCAGGTCGTGCCGGCCTGGACCGCGCCGGTGGCCGATGGAACCCGCGTCGACGTGTGGGTCCCCCACCAGGTGCAGCTGTCCGTGGATGGTGAGACCCGTCACGTGACGACCTTCGACGGTGACGTGGAGTCCCTGCTCCTCGACCAGGGCGTGGAGCTCGGCGAACACGACCTGCTGTCGCACCCGCTCGAGACGTCGCTCGGCGACGTGCGTCGCGTCGTGGTCGAACGGGTCGCCTTCGGGGAGGTCGTCGACGAGGTGGTGCTGCCTCGCCCGGAGGTCCGCGTGCCGTCCGACGAGGTGTGGCGCGGGACGACGAAGGTGTCGATCGAGGGGGAGGATGGGCTGCGCTACGACCGCTACCGAGTGACCACCATCGACGGCGACGAGGTCGACCGCGAGCTCGTGGCCCAGGAGGTCGCGCGCGAACCCGAGCCTCGTGAGTTGCTCGTGGGGACCCACGTCGACTGGGACCGGCTCGCGCGGTGCGAGGCGGGCGGGAACTGGCAGCGCAACGGCCACACCCACCTCGACGAACGCAGCGATGCCCGGTACTACGGCGGGTTGCAGTTCAACCACCGCTCCTGGCGTGTCGCCGGGGGCACGAAGTTCGCGGAGTGGCCGCACGAGGCCACACGTGAGGAGCAGATCGCGGCGGCCGAGCGTCTCTACGAGCTGCGGGTCGGGTGGGGCATCGATCCGTGGGGTGCGTGGCCCGGTTGCGCGCGGCGCCTGGGCATCCGCTGAACGCCCAGCATCTGCTGACCCCGTCGGACGTGCGGGTCCTGCTCGACCGTCACGGTCTGGCGCCGCGACGCGCCGACGGGCAGAACTTCCTCGTCGACCCGAACACGGTCCGACGCATCGTGGCGGCGGCAGGGCTGGACGGCGACGACGTCGTGCTCGAGGTCGGCCCTGGCCTCGGATCGCTGACCTCTGGTCTCGTCGGACACGTCGCGCGCATCATCGCGGTCGAACTCGACGCCGGACTGGTGGCGGTGCTCCGGGAACGCTTCGCCGACCGTGACGATGTCGAGGTGATCCACGCCGACGTGCTCGACCTCGATCTCGACGAGGTCGTCGTGGCTGACACCGTGCGCCTCGTCGCCAACCTCCCGTACAACGCCGCCACCCCCATCGTCATGCAGGCACTCGCCAGCCGGAGTGTCACCGACGCGCTGGTGATGGTCCAGCGCGAGGTCGGCGAACGCTGGGCCGCCCCCGTTGGCCATCGCCTGCGTTCCGCCGTGAGCGTCAAGATCGAGCTCGAGGCCCACGCCCACACGGCGCTGCGCATCCCGCGCGCCGTGTTCCATCCGGTGCCCAACGTCGACAGCGTCATGATCCGCCTCGCGCGGCGCGACGACGCCCCTACGGGGGCGGAACGCACCGCGGTCTTCGCGCTCGTCGAGGCGGCGTTTGCGCAGCGTCGCAAGACCCTGCGCAACACGCTGTCGCGCCACACGGACCGCGAGCGACTGGAGGCGGTGGCGGCCGATCTCGGTGTCGACCTGGGGTGGCGCGCCGAGCAGTTGCCGGCGGTGACCTTCCGGCAGCTGGCGGCTGCCCTGGCTCCCGACGGCGGTACCCCCGTAGGATGACCGCACGGCGGATCGGGAGAACCGCCGCATTCCCGGTGGGAGGTGTCGGCACGTGCCACGTCGACCTGGCACGGCTGCGGTTCGTGTGCGGGTGCGCGTGCCGTCGAAGGTCAACCTCTTCCTGGCCATCCGTGGTGTCCGCACCGACGGGCTGCACGAACTCGTCACGGTGCTGCAGACCGTCGCGCTCCACGATGCAATCACTGCGGAGCTCGACGATCAGCCGAGTGCGTCGCATCCCGCGGCCCGGCGGTTCATGGGACTGGAGTTCGCCGTGGACGGTGCGGGTGCAGTCCCGACTGACGGGTCGAACCTCGCCGTACGTGCGGCACGACGGCTGATGGAGGAGTGCGGGATCGGACGTGCGAGCCAGACCGATCAACCCCACCAGCATCCCGTCACCCGGCTGCGACTCGACAAGAAGATCCCGATCGCGGCGGGGATGGCCGGGGGATCGGCGGACGCCGCCGCGACGCTGGTGGCCCTCAACCAACTGTGGGACGCCGGACTCGACCGCATGCAGCTCGCGACGCTCGCCGCGGATCTCGGCGCGGACGTGCCGTTCTGCGTGTCCGGGGGGACCGCGATCGCGACGGGCACCGGGACCTCGACCGCCCAGGTGCTCGTGCGGGGCTCGTATTACTGGGTCATCGGGGTGAGCCGTGCCGGTCTGTCCACTGCCGACGTCTACCGCACCTTCGACGACATCGGCACGCCGTCGGCGGTCGAGCCGGACGCCGTGTTGCAGGCACTGCGCACCGCGGATCCCGAGGCGCTGGGTGCGGCGCTGCACAACGACCTCGAGGTCGCCGCGTTCCATCTGCGCCCCGAGCTCGAGGCCGCGAAGAAGTCGATGATCGCCGCAGGCGCGTACGGCGCGGTGGTCAGCGGGTCCGGACCGACGGTCATGGGGCTCGCGCCGAGCCGCCTCGAGGCCCAACGCATCGCCGACGAGGTCGGGCACCTGTTCGACCGCGTGGAACTCGCGTCGTCTCCTGCCGGCGGCCCCGAGGTCCACTGATCTCGACCCACTACCCTCGCGCCCGCGGTTGCGTGCCACGGCGTGCGCTGCGTTGGGGGGTGGTGTAACCGGCAACACGCCGGCCTTTGGAGCCGGAATCCAGGGTTCGATCCCCTGCCCCCCAGCCACCCGAACGGGACTGCTCCACCCTTGGTTGACATCTATCGTGGGCCGACCATGTCGGGGTGTTGCTGCTGGCGGGTGGGCTGGCCGAGCTCGACCTGCCCGGCGCCATCGCCCACGCGAAGATGCCCGGCACTCGTGAGATCCCCGCCCTCAACTCGGTGCTCTCGCTGCTCGCGCTCAAGGCGATCGGCCGCCGGCGCGTCTCCCATGTCGATGACGTCGCGACCGACCCGGCCCTGGCCGCGTTCGCGGGGATGTCCAGCCTGCCCAAGGCCACCGCGCTCGGGTCCTACAGCTACAAGCTCGACCGAACCCACGACCAGCGGCTGCTCGAAGCGCTCGCGCCACGGATGCTCGCCACCGGCCAGACCGACGGCACCGACATCGATCTGGACTTCCACGCGATCATGCACTTCGGCGACGATGTGGCGCTAGAGACCCACTACGTGCCCCGCCGCTCACAACGCACCGAGAGTGTGCTGACCCTGTTCGCCCAGGACGGGCAGACCCGCAACCTCGTCTACGCCAACGCCGACATCCACAAGGCCACCCAGGCCGATGAGGTCATGCGCTTCGTCCACCACTGGCGCCAGGCGACCGGCTCCAACCCCCAGCTGCTGGTGTTCGACTCCAAGGTCACCACCGGCGCCGGGCTGGCCGACATCGATGCCGAAGGGATCCGGTTCCTCACCCTCCGCCAACGCTCACCCAAGGTCATCGAAGCGCTCGAAGCGCTGCCCGATGACGCCTGGACCACCGTCACCCTCGACCGCAAAGGCCGCCACCGCCGACCGCAGGTTCACGAGGACACCGTCACCGTCCGCGGCTGTGACGTGCCGCTGCGCCAGATCGCCGTGCGCGGGCTCGGCCACGACCACCCCACCCTGATCCTCACCAACGACCGAGACGCCAGGGCAGGCTGGCTGGTCAACCGCTACGCCAAACGGATGGCCATCGAACAGCGCCTCGCCGAAGCCATCCGCAGCTTCCACCTCGACGCGCTGTCCTCATCGGTCGCGCTCAACGTGGGACTGACCCCGTCCCCGCAGCCAGACAGCGTCCGGGGTGGCGCTACGGTTCGACCTCCCATGCCGCGCTCACCCGACCCGACCACAGATCGCCTGCCGGGCGTCCTGCAGGCGCTGTTCTGGCCGGGTGAACCGGTTCCGTCGGCGGGGCACCTGGCGCTGTGGGGCATCGAGGACGCCGACCTTGACGAGGCGATCGCGCAGCTGGGTTTCCCCAGCGGCCATCCCGCGGTCCTTCGGACGGTGCTGCCCCGCACGGCGCGCGCTCGCACACGCGTTGCCATTGCGGATGTCCCGGCGCGGCTCGTCACGGTGCTGCCCGCGACGGGTGCGCTCGTCGCACTGCCGCCAGCCGAGGACGCCCCCGTGTGGCGACGTCCGTCGGACAGCGTGCTGGCCTGGAGTCTCGCGGCCAAGCTCGCTACCGAACTCGTCGCCGCCGGTCGGCTGGTGCCAGGTTTGCGGGTGGCGGGGGAGCGGGGCGTGGCGGGATGGCGCTGTGCCCCGGGTGAGGATCGTCGCCTGGAGCAGGTGGCCGTGGCGATGCCGCCGGCAGGACATGCGCTCGTGCGCGATGAGGACGAGACGACCGTCTGGCAGCCTGAGGACCTCCTCCGGGCCTACCTCGATGCGGTCGCGGACGCCTGTGCGAGGGGCGTGAGCAGCCGACGGCCGCGGTCGTCGCAGCTCGCCGCCGGGTGGGTGCAGGCGCTTCGGAGCAGCGACCCGGTGCTCGACCTTCCCGCCGGGGGCCAGGCGATCGCGTCCGAGCTGTCCGCATGGGCCGCGCCGCTCGTCGATGTCGACCGCAGCGGCAACGGTCGACTGTGCCTCCGCCTCGAGCTGCCAGACGACCTGGCGGCGCTCGACAGCCACGGACCGGGCCGCACCGACACGGAAACCGAGGGCGGGACGTGGCGGCTGGAGTACCTGTTGCAGGCGGCGGACGACCCGAGCCTCCTGATCCCTGCCGCTGAGGTGTGGTCCCAGGCGGACGGGCGGCTCCGAGCGGCAGAGCGGGAGTTCGCCGAGGCCCAGGAGACACTGGTGCGGGGTCTAGCCGGGGCCGCCCGCCTGTTCCCTGCGCTGGTGAGCAGCCTCGACGAGTCGGCACCCACCCGCCTCAACCTCGACGCCACGACAGCCGGCGAGTTCCTGACCGGCTCCGCATCGCTCTCCGCAGCCGGGATCGGGGTGCTCCTCCCGGCCGAGCTGACCGCTGGCGGGCAACGGCGTCTCCGTGCACGACTCCGCGCCCGCACGTCGACCCCTGCACCCGGCAACGAGCGCGCAGGCGGGCTCGACGCCGACGCGCTCGCGTCGTTCACCTGGGAGGCCGCGCTCGGCGACGAGACCATCGACGCGGACGAGTTCGCACGGATCGTGGCGCTCAAGCAACCGCTGGTCCGCTGGCGCGGCCAGTGGGTCCGCGTCGACCCCGACGAGGCCGCCACCCTCGCCACCTTCGTCGGCGACCATCGGTCCGCTGACCCCGCCGAGGTGCTCGCAGCCGCGCTGACCGGCGAGCAGTCGATCGAGGGGCTCGGGAACGTCGAGGTAGTTGCTGACGGGGCGTTGGCCACCTTCGTGACGCGGCTGCGTGACGGGACCGACCTTCCGCCCCGCCTCGGCCGCATCCACGCGCAACTCCGTCCCTACCAGGCGCGCGGCGTCAGCTGGTTGCAGACGCTCGCGGACCTCGGGCTCGGTGGCGTCCTCGCCGACGACATGGGGCTGGGCAAGACGCTGCAGACGATCGCGCTGCTCGCCGATCGGCCCGGAGATCGGCCCCACCTGGTGGTCTGCCCCGTGTCGGTGGTCGGGAACTGGGAACGCGAGCTGGCGAGGTTCGCGCCCGACCTCCAGGTCGTCCGACATCACGGCCCCGAGCGGCCGACCGAGGTCGACGGGTTCCCGCCCGGCGCGGTCGTGGTCACCAGCTACGGGCTGCTGCGTCTCGACGCCCGGTTGCTCACCGAGGTCGAGTGGGACGTGGTCGCGTTCGACGAGGCGCAACAGGTCAAGAACCACCTCACCCAGGCCGCCAAGGCCGCGCGCCGGCTTCCCGCAACGGTGCGGATCGCGCTGACCGGCACCCCGGTCGAGAACCGCCTCGCCGAGCTGTGGTCCATCCTCGACCTCACCACCCCCGGGCTGCTCGGACCGTTCACCCGGTTCCGCCGCGAGTACGCGGCCCCGATCGAACGCTGGCAGGACCCGGACGCAACCCGAGGGCTGCGGCTGCTGACCGGGCCGTTCGTGCTGCGTCGGACCAAGGCCGACCCGACGATCGCCCCGGACCTGCCGGACAAGACCGAGCTGACCGTCACCTGCTCCCTCACACGCGAACAGGCCACCCTCTACCAGGCCGCCGTCGACGAGGTGTTCGCCTCCGACCTGGGTGAGGGGATCGAGCGGCGTGGACGGATCCTGAAGCTGCTCACCGAGCTGAAGCAGATCTGCAACCACCCGGCCCAGTACCTCGGCGAACGCGGGCCGCTGCCCGGCCGGTCCGGCAAGCTCGCCCGCACCCTTGAACTCCTCGCCGAGGTGGTCGAGGCTGGTGACCGGGCGCTGATCTTCACCCAGTACCGACGGATGGGTGAGCTGCTCGCAGCCCACCTCGCCGCCACGCTGGACGTCCCGGATGTGCCGTTCCTCCACGGCGGCGTGTCACGGACCGGCCGGGAAGCGATGGTCGATGCCTTCCAGCACGACGACGCGGCCTCGCCGCTGCTGCTCGTCTCCCTGAAGGCCGGCGGGACCGGCCTGAACCTGACCCGTGCCACCCACGTGCTGCACTTCGACCGCTGGTGGAACCCGGCCGTCGAGGACCAGGCCACCGACCGGGCCTACCGGATCGGCCAGCACCGAACCGTGCTCGTCCACAAGCTCGTCACCGCCGGCACGCTGGAGGAACGCATCGCTCGGATGATCGACGACAAGCGTGCGCTGGCCGACGCCGTGCTCGGCGAGGGGGAAGCCTGGCTCACCGAACTCGACGACGACGCGCTGCGCGACCTCGTCACCTTGCGTGCTGGCGATGCCGACGACCTCGACCCGCTGGCCACCGACGTCGAGGTGCCCGCGTGAGCGCCCGGGCCCGGTTCGGGCTGACCTGGTGGGGCCAGCGCTGGATCGGTGCGCTCGAGTCGTTGGGCGCCGTGTACGCCAACCGTCTCCCTCGCGGCCGGACCTACGCCCGGAAGGGCGCCGTCCGGGACCTGACCGTCGACGCCGGCACCGTGACCGCACGGGTCCAGGGCAGCCGAGCCCGCCCCTACCGCGTGCAGCTACAGCTCCCGGTGTTCGACGACCCGACCTGGGAGCAGATCACGGTCGCGCTCGCATCCCGCGTCCGGCTGTCTGCCGACCTGCTCGACGCGACCATGCCCGAGGACATCGACGATGTGCTGGCCGAGTGCGGGGTGTCGCTGTTCCCGACCGCACGCGAGCTGACCACCCGCTGCTCCTGCCCCGACGTCGCCAACCCGTGCAAACACCTCGCCGCCGTCCACTACGTGCTCGCCCAGACCTTCGACGCCGACCCCTTCCTGCTGACCACGCTCCGGGGCAGAGACCGCGACGCACTGCTCGCCGGCCTCCGCGCCCAGCGGGCCGGCACCGATCTGACGGAAAGCTCCGTCGAGACGACGAGCGAGCCCATACCAGTCGACGCACTGCGCGCACAGGGCCTGTTCCGCGCGGCGGGCTCGCTGGCCGACATCGTGGTCCGTCCCCACCCGCCGGACGATCCCGGCGCCGTCCTGCGACGACTCGGCGCCCCACCGGGCCTGGAGGCGGCCAGTGACGACCTCCAGGCAGCCGTCCACGATGCGGCCGCCGTCGCCTGGAAGCTGCTCGACAGCGACACCGACCCCGTGGTTGGTGCACTTCGGCAGCACGGTCCCGTCTCGGCACGGATGCTCGCCGAGCTGTTCGACGAGCCGATCGAGCCGATCCGTGCGGAGCTACGGCGTCTCCGCCGGGAGGGCGTCGTCAGCGTCACCGGACGGGGACCGACGACCCGCTACCACCTCTCGCGAGGACGCCCAAGCCGGGGAACACGGTGACAAGGGGGAGAGACCCAGGCCTGCAATAGAAGGATAATGAACTATCCTTCTATCTTCGGGGGCTGGATGGAGGGTTCCGGATGAGGTTCACGCGCGATCGGCACGTGGCGCAGCACCGATCTGCGGATCTCGGTGCTTTCGGAGGTCGGGCGGCAAAGGCGGGGTTGTCCTACGAGGCGTTCGTGCCGGCCTCGATCGTGGACATCGAGATGCGTCTGTCCGGGGTCGCGGCCGCGGACGTGGCTGATGCCGAGGCTGCGCTCATGCGCCTGGCCCACAGTTCGGCTGGGTTCCCGAGTCTCGAAGCGCTGGCTCGACGTCTGTTGCGCTCCGAGGCGATCGCCTCGTCGTGGATCGAGGCGCTGCAGGTGTCGCACCGGCGTCTGGCCGAGGCCGAGCAGGGGGCGCCGGGTGGTCTCTACGACGAGGCCCGGCGGGTGTTGGGCAATGTGCGTGCGCTCGACGCGGCGGTGGACATCGGCGCGCGCAGCGTTTCCGTCACTGTCGATGACCTACTGTCGATGCACGGTGCACTGATGTCGACCTCCAACGTCGAGGAGGATCGCGCACGCGCCGGGCAGGTTCGCGATGGGCCGGTATTCATCGGTGGGACGAACGCGACCAATGCCGAGTACGTCGGCCCTCCCCACGAGGAAGTCGCAGCGTTGCTCGAGGATCTCGTCGCCTTCGTGAACACCAGGCGCGACCTCTCACCCGTGGTGGTGGCCGCGATCGCTCATGCCCAGTTCGAGTCGATCCACCCTCACCACGACGGCAATGGCCGTGTCGGACGGTGCCTGGTGCACACGCTGCTCCGTCGCGAGACGGCAAGCTCGGTGCTGCCCCCGCTGTCCATCGCCTTCGCTCGGCCCGAAGCTCGCTACGTGGACGGTCTGAACGCCTTCCGCAGCGATGATCTCGATGGCTGGCTGACCGTGTTCGCCACGGCGATCAGCTTCGCGGCGCACGCCACGATCGGGCTCGCGCACGAGGTCGGGCAGCTCCAGCAGTCGTGGCTGGAGCAGCTCGTCGAGGCCCGCGCGAGGTCCGGTCTGCGGCCACCGCGCGCGGATGCGGCGATCCTGGCGGGTTGCGAGATCCTGCCCGACATGCCGGCGTTCCACGCCCGCGATCTCGCCCAGCGGCTCGACCGGTCGTGGCGCGCGGCCCAGGACGCGATCGAGGAGCTCGTGTCGGTGGGCATCATCAAGCAGCTGAGCGCGGGCAAGGGCAACCGGCTCTACGAGGTGCCTGAGATCTTCGCGCTGCTCGACGGCTTCGAACATGATCCCGAACGCATGGTGGCGATCGGTCGTACGCGCCGACACCCCGATTCGTGACCACGGTGTGACCACGAACGGACTGACGGTGGTCAGCACGGGGCGCAACGTGCGAGTACGGTCCTGACGCGTTCCCGCTGGTCAGCGGCATGATCTGGCGCTGAGACCCACCCCTCGGGACTGGTCCGGTGCGGTTCGATCCCCTGCCCCCTGCCCCCCAGCCACCCGACATGCGCGGAGGGCTGCCGGCGTACGTGATCCACCGTGTCCCCGGTGCCGGCGCTCGATCAGTCCGGCAACGGGATGATGACGATGAACCGGGTGCCCTCGTCCAGCGCCTCGGCGCGGATCGTGCCCCACTGTGGCGCCGGGGTCGGCGGCCCACCGTCGCCCGTAAGGGCGGAATCATCGTCCCGCTCGGGGTGCGCTCACGCGTCGTCGTCGCGCCACGAACTGGTGTAGAGGAACCGCTGACCACGGATGAGCGTCGTTCGGCACTCGATCGGCCGGTCGCCACTGAACCCGATGCGATCGACCCGCAGGATCGCCTCGTCGTGCGCGAGGCCGAGCAGTCGCCGCAGGTCGTCGTCGGCGACCTGCGGTTCCAGGGTCTCGTCGACCGCGGTGATCCGGATGCCCGCCCGTGACCACAGCTCGTCGTACAGGGCCGTGCGCGTCAGGTCCGCGTCGACGAGGTGGGCGCCGACGTCGGCGGGCAACCACACCACGTCGAGGGCAAGGGGTTCATCGCCCGCGTGACGCAGCCGTTCGAGGCGGAACAGGGGGACGTCCGGGTCGAGAGCCAGGCGGATCGCGGCGTCGGCGTCGAGGGCCGGTCCGATCTGGAGTACCTCGGAGCGCTGTTCGAGGCCTCGTTCTTCCACGGCGCGGAAGAGGGAGTAGAGCCCGCCGAGTGGCTGCGTCAGCCGCGTGTCGTTGAGGAAGCTGCCGCGTCCGCGGTGCCGGTCGACGAGGCCTCGTGCGTGCAGTCGCCGCACGGCCTCCCGGACCGTGTGGCGGCTGACCTCGTAGTGCTCGGTGAGTT
>JBBDIX010000071.1:4056-15053 GCA_040880235.1 Nitriliruptoraceae bacterium | reverse complement strand
TCGAGCTGGTCATCCACG
Organism: Nitriliruptoraceae bacterium; assembly: GCA_040880235.1. Classification (GTDB taxonomy): domain Bacteria; phylum Actinomycetota; class Nitriliruptoria; order Nitriliruptorales; family Nitriliruptoraceae; genus JBBDIX01. Next base: position 15,035 of record JBBDIX010000071.1, on the reverse strand, counting down.
AACAGTTCGACGAGGTCGATGTCGATGCCGTCCAGCGGCAGGGCCTCTGCGACCGGGGCCCAGGCGACGCGCGGTGCCTCCAGACCAAGGCGCTTCACCAGCGGCAGCAGCGCCGAGCCCTGCAGGAGGACCGACGCCAGCACGACGAAGAACACCACGTCGAAGATGAGGCTTCCCTCGGCGATCCCGGCGGTGTACGGGAACGTGGCCAGCACGATCGGTACGGCACCGCGCAGGCCCGCGACGTTGATGACCGCCTGCTCGCGCCACCCCACCCGAGATCCGAGCGTGCAGACCCACACCGCGACCGGCCGGGCCACGAGGATGAGCACGGCACAGACCGCGATGCCGGCGAAGGCGACTGCAGGGAGCCGTGATGGGAACACCAGCAGTCCGAGCAGCAGGAACAGCCCGACCTCCGACGCGTTCGCCATCGCCTCATGGAACCCGAGGATGGATCGACGATGACGAGGGACGAACCCCCCGATCAGGACCCCGGCGAGGTACACGGCTACGAACCCCGAGGCACCGACCACGGCCGCGAGCCCGTAGGCCACCGCGCCGACGGACGCCGCCAGCACCGGGTACGCGCTCACGATCCCAAGTTCGACGCGCCGCAGCAGCCACACCCCTGCGAGCCCCACGAGCGCACCGGTGATCGCTCCGCCGACCAGCTGCACGGCCGCGAACCAGGCCCATGCGCTGGGTCCCAGCACGCCATGCTCGACGGTGGCGATCAGTCCGATGGTGAGCATCACGGCAATGGGGTCGTTGGCGCCGGACTCGATCCGCAGCACGGCCGAGAGGCGTCGTGGCAGTGGCGTGGTGCGCATCATGGAGAACACGGCTGCTGCGTCCGTCGACGCGACGACGGCTCCGAGCAGCGCCGCCGTCGTCACGTCCACGTCGAGCAGCAGCCAGGCACCCGTCGCGGTCACTCCAGCGGTGATGAGCACCCCGACCGTGGACAGGGCGATGCCGGGGACCGCCGCGAGGCGCAGGTCCGTCGGCTTCGTCGTGAGGCCTCCCTCGAAGAGGATGACCAGCAGCGCCACCACGCCGACGTCACGCACCAGACGGGCGTCGTCGACGTCCACCAGTCCGAGCACGTCACTGCCCACGAGCATGCCGATGCCGAGGAACAGCAGGGCCCCGGGAACGCGGAAACGGCGGTCGGGACGCGCGGCGAAGGCCGCGGTGAGCACGGCCGCGAGCAGCAGGCCGCCCGCAAGGAGGACGAACGCGTCGATCGGCAGGCCTGCGGTCATCGAACCTCCGTCAGTCCCGGTCGGCGTCGCCCTCCCGGCCGTCGAACAGGGACACGGCTCCCGGCATCCGTGGATCGACGATGGATCCTGGTGTGGGCACGGGCCGTCCGAGGTGAGCGTACGCGCCCGTGGTGGCCACACGACCCCGGGGGGTGCGGTGGAGCAGTCCGCAGCGCAGCAGGAACGGCTCGACGGCGTCCTCGACGGTGTCGGGCTCCTCGTTGACCGCGGTCGCCAGCGTGGTGAGGCCGACCGGTCCTCCGCCGAATGCGTCGACGAGTGCCTCGAGCACCCGTCGGTCGAGTCGGTCCAGGCCCAGTGCGTCCACGTCGAACACCTGCAGGGCTGCGCGGGCGACGTCGAGATCGATGCTGCCGTCCCCCTCGACGTCGGCGTAGTCCCGTACCCGTCGCAGCAGGCGGTTCGCGATCCTCGGGGTTCCCCGCGAACGCGACGCGATCTCCCACGCCCCGTCGTCGGTCAGGCGGATGTCCAGCAACACGCTCGAGCGGCGCACGATCCGCACCAGTTCGTCGACCTCGTAGTGCTCGAGGTGCGCGGAGAACCCGAAGCGGTCCCGCAGTGGCGAGGAGATCAGCCCGGTGCGCGTCGTCGCCCCGACGAGGGTGAAGCGAGGCAGGTCGAGGCGAATCGACCGCGCGCCCGGACCCTTGCCGACCACGATGTCGAGCTGGAAGTCCTCCATCGCCGGGTACAGGACCTCTTCCACGGTACGCGGCAGCCGGTGGACCTCGTCGAGGAACAGGACGTCCCCCGGCTCCAGGCCGGTCAGGATCGCGGCCAGATCGCCGGGGCGCTCGATCGCCGGACCCGACGTCGCCCGGAACTGCGCACCGACCTCGGACGCGACGATGGCCGCGAGCGTCGTCTTGCCGAGGCCGGGAGCACCGGACAGCAGCACGTGATCCGCGCTGAGGCCCCGCTGCCGGGCGCCACGCAGGACGAGTTCGAGCTGACGCCGTACGCGATCCTGACCGATGAACTCGTCGAGGGACGCGGGGCGCAGACTTGCCTCGACGTGGTCCTCACCCCGCAGGCGGGTCACGTCGAGCACCGCATCCCCCTCCTGGTCGTCGGTCACGGCGAACTCCGGTCCGGGGACGTTCATCGGTCTGCGCGTGCGGTGTCGGACGCCAGCCGCCGCAGGGCACCGCGCAGCATGCCCGCCGTGTCCACCTCGTCGTCGGTCACCTCGGCAAGGGCAGCGCGGACCTCCGACTCGGAGTAGCCCAGTCCGAGGAGCGCCTGGCGAACCTCTGCCCGATGGTCCATCGACCCGACGACCGACGGTCCTGAACCGTCGAGTTCCGGCACCGCGCCCACCCGGTCCTTCAGTTCGAGGACCAGACGCTCGGCGACCTTCTTCCCGATGCCCGGCACGGTCGTGAGCGCGGCCACGTCACTCGTCGCGATCGCCGAGCGCAGGGCCTCGACCCGCAGCGTGCCCAGCGCGGCGAGGGCGAGCCTGGGACCCACGCCCGACGAGGTGAGCAGCTGGTCGAACATGGCGAGCGCAGAAGGCTCCGTGAACCCGTACAGGGTCATCGAGTCCTCCCGGACCTGCAGCGACGTGTGCAGTTCCACGACGTCGCCCGGCGCGGGCATCGACTCCGCGGCGCTCACGTGCACGAGATACCCCACGCCCTGCACGTCGACGACGACGTGGTCCGCGCCACGTCGCACGACCCGACCCCTCAACTGCGCGATCACGGCACCGACCGCCGGGGCGCACGTTCGGGCAGTCGTCCTGCGAGCACACGTTCCCAGCCTCCACCTGCGGCACGCCGCGCGTCTCGGTGGGCCTCTGCGAGCTGCAGGGCCGCTGGGGTGTGGGCCGCGAGTCGTGCCAGACGCGTGCGTGCCAGATGGGTCAGGGCGATCGCGATGGCATCGGCGACGTCTGCCGGGCGCGGAACCTCCGAGAGCCCCAACTGCGCGGCGACCATGCGACCGACGGCGGCCTTGTCCGCGCCACCGTTGCCCGCGACGGCCAGCTTGACGTCGGTCGGGGTGTAGGACGTCACCTCGAGGCCCGACTGCGCACCCGCGAGCATCGCGATGCCCGCGGCCTGACCCGTCGCCATGGCCGAGCGCGTGTTCGCCGAGAACAGGACCCGTTCGACGGCGACCTGAGCGGGACGGTGCGCCGCGATCACGGCACGGAGCCGTTCATGGACGGCCAGCAGGCGTTGTTCCAGGGGGAGATCGGCATCCGTGGTCACGCACTCGGCATGCACCACCCGTGGCCGGGACACGGGACCGGCCACGATCGCGACCCCGCAACGGGTCAGGCCGGGATCGATCCCGATCACCGTGATGGGGTCAGTGGACACGGCTGGGCGCCTCGGATCGGCGGACACGGACCGACGCGCGGTGTCGAGTCCTCGTCGTGCCGGACACGCAGACCGAACGTGCGTTCGTCCGGAAACGTAGCACGGCCCCACGGGCGAGCCGAGGAACCCGCGAACGTCAGTCCAGTTCGGCGATGACGTCGTCGTCGAACTCCACGTTGGAGTGGACCTCCTGCACGTCGTCGTTGTCGTCGAGCGCGTCGAGCAGGCGGACGACCTGGCGCGCCACCCCGACGTCGGAGACGGCCACCGTCGACGACGGGACCATCGTGCTGCCGGACTCCAGCACGGTGCACCCTGCTGCCTCGAGCGCCTCACGCAGCGCCACGATCTCGCTCGGATCGCACCAGGCGACGTGGCGCTCCCCATCCGACTCGATGTCCTCGAGCCCATGGTCGACGCCGGCCACGAGCAGGTCGTCCTCGGACAGACCCGCCGCGTCCACGACGACCTGGCCTCGCCGAGCGAAGAGGAACGACACGCTGCCGGGCTCGGCGAGACTCCCTCCGGACTTGCCGAACGCGTTGCGTACGTCGGACGCCGTCCGGTTGCGGTTGTCGGTGAGACACTCGACCAGCACCGCGACGCCACCGGGTGCATACCCCTCGTACAGAGCAGCCTCGTAGGCCGCGGCCCCGTCGAGTTCCCCGGCGCCGCGGCGACACGCGCGCTCGATGTTGTCCTTGGGGACGTCGGCGTCCTTGGCCTTCTGGACGGCGAGCGCCAGCGACGCGCTGCCCTCCGGGTCCGCGGTGCCCGCCTCGCGCGCGGCAGACTCGATCGCGCGGATCAGCTTGCCGAAGTGCTTGCCACGCTTCTTGTCCTGCGCGGCCTTGCGGTGCTTGATGTTTGCCCACTTGCTGTGCCCGGACATCAGTGTCTCCGCGGGGTCGGCCTGACGAGGATGCTAGCCAGCGCCGCACCGCGGCCCTCCTCGGGCCTCGCGATGGTCCTGGATCAGCCCGCGGCGACGTGCCACCGCACGAGTTCCACGAAGGAGGCGTGGAGGCGATCATCCCCGGTGATCTCCGGATGGAACGCCGAGGCAAGGAGGTTTCCCTGGCGAACGACGACCGGATGGCTGTCGACCTCGGCCAGGACCTCCACCCCTTCGCGGAGCACCGCCTGGACACGCGGAGCGCGGATGAACGACACGTCCATCGGACCCCCGTCGATCCCCTCGACGTGCAGGGTGGTGTCGAACGAGTCGCGCTGCCTCCCGAAGGCGTTGCGCAGGGTCCGGATGGCCAGACCGCCGATGCGTGCCTGGTCCTCGGCCTGGTCCAGTTCATCGGACAACAGGATCATCCCGGCACAGGTCCCGAACACGGGCATCCCGGCATCAATGCGCTCCCGGACGGGTCCGAGCAGGCCGAAGCGCACGAGCAGGCGCCCGATGGCCGTGGACTCGCCACCGGGGACGACGAGTGCGTCCACCTCATCGAGCTGGGCGACGGTGCGCACCTCGGTGGTCACGGCGCCACACCGTCGCAGGGCCCGCAGATGTTCGAGGACGTCGCCCTGCAGGGCAAGCACACCCACTCGAGGCCCCGTGGCGGCCGCGACGTCCTCGTCGGTCGGACCCGACCGGGAACGCATGAGGGCTTCGCCCGGGGTCCAGTGACCTCGCGACGATGGACGTCCGTGGTCACGCACGTCGGTCACCAGCCGCGGTCGGCGTACTTCTGGCCCGGCTCGAGCGCGTCCATCTCGATACCGACCATCGGTTCACCCAGACCCCGAGACACGCGGGCGATCACGTCGGGATCCTCGAAGTGTGTCGTGGCCTCGACGATGGCACGCGCGCGACGTTCGGGGTCGCCGGACTTGAAGATCCCCGAACCGACGAACACGCCATCGGCACCCAGCTGCATCATCATGGCGGCATCCGCAGGCGTGGCGATCCCGCCGGCCGTGAACAGCACCACCGGCAGGCGGCCGAGCTGGGCAACCTCACGCACCAGGTCGAGCGGTGCCTGCAGGTTCTTGGCCGCCGCGTACAACTCCGTCGCGTCGAGCGTGGTCAGCCGCCGGATCTCCGCCGTGATCGACCGCATGTGACGCGTGGCCTCCACGACGTTGCCCGTGCCGGCCTCCCCCTTGGATCGGATCATCGCGGCACCCTCGCCAAGGCGTCGCAGTGCCTCGCCGAGGTTGGTCGCACCACAGACGAACGGGACGTCGAACGCCCACTTGTCGACGTGGTTCGCCTCGTCGGCGGGAGTCAGCACCTCGGACTCGTCGACGTAGTCGACGCCGAGCGCCTCGAGGACCTGCGCCTCGACGAAGTGACCGATGCGCGCCTTGGCCATGACCGGGATCGAGACGGTGTCGATGATCCCCTGCACCATGTCGGGGTCGCTCATCCGGGCGACGCCGCCGTCCCGGCGGATGTCCGCCGGGACGCGTTCGAGCGCCATGACCGCGACCGCACCCGCGTCCTCGGCGACCTGCGCCTGGTCCGGGGTCACGACGTCCATGATGACGCCGCCCTTGAGCATGTCGGCCAGGCCGCGCTTGACCCTGGTGGTCGCGGTCCGTGCCTCTGGTGTGTCGGTCATGTCTCGCCCGTGTCTCGCAGTGCGGTGCCGCAGGGGTCGCGTCGCGTGCTCGTCGGATCACCCGATCGGTGCAGGGAGACTCGTCGTCGAGGGCAGGTGGATCCAGGTCTTGCCGGGCTTCAGTGGGAACGGCTGACCGTCGACCGTCTGCAGGGCGATGTGGTCGCTCTGCGCGGCCTTCACCCAGCGCGCCTCGTAGCGCCGTCCGTCGCGCAGGATCACGGCGCGTTCCCCGGCCGCCGGGGTCGTCGCGTCGGTCTCCGGGTAACCGCTCGGGCCGATGTAGTGGCGTGTCCCGAGGAGCACGACGTTGGCGGCACCGACCTCACGATCGGCGGTGGCCATCCCGACCTGACCGGGCGCGGATGTGGCGAACGGCTGGCCGTTCTGCAGGCGTCGGTAGACGCCGTCGGTCGCATCGTACTCCCACCCGGAGAGATAGGTCGAGGACATGTTCACGGTGATCGCCGCGCCCGGGTCGTCGCAGTCGGCGGCACCCACCGGGCACACGTCCTCGCCGGCTGGCGGCTCGTCGGAGAACACGAACCCGATGTCCACAACCGGCTCGGGGTCGCGGATGGCCGCCACCTCGAGCGCCTGCGCCGGACGCAGGTACAGGTTGTGCGGGGCGCGACGTTCGGTCGCCCGGAAGAACGAGTCGTCACCCGCATCGTCGGCCATGCGGATCACCGGGGTCGGGGACAGCAGGGCCTGCACCTCGGCGCGCGCGCCCGAGTAGGCGAAGACCGAGCGTCCGAAGGCAGAGACGAGGTCGACGTCGACCGGCCGTGCGGAACGAATCGGACCGGCGATCTCGGGCAGTTCGCTGTGGAACAGGACCATGAAGCGGGTGATGCCGAACTCCACGACCTCCTCGATGACCACGTCCGCGTGGTCCAGCCCGGTCTGCGGTCGCGCCTGCGGGGTGTTCTCGATCTTGACGAGGAGCAGCGGCTGGTCGAGCAGTTCCTCGAGCACCGGTTCACCCGTGATGGGCGACGGCGGCCCGATCGGACCTTCGGGCTCCTCGGGGACGTCGGGCTCGTCGACCGCGTCAGGGGCCTCCGGGGTGTCGACCGGGGGCGCCTCGTCGTCAGGCGACGAACAGGCGGCGAGGACGAGGGCGGCCGCCAGGACGGCGAGCAGGGCACGACGAAACACGAGAGAGCCTCCACGAGGACGGGCAGCGCGCTGGATGAGCAGCTGGTGCAGCCGCGAAGCCTACAGACTCTGCTGCTCAGAGGGGAACCACCCGGACACCCGCCCGGGCGTTCAGGTCCGTGACCGGGCCGTGCGTTCGTACTCGTCGCGTACGCGACGCGTGACCACCGGCCAGTCGAATCCTCGGACGTGCTCCCGTGACACGTCGACGAGGTGCCTGCGCTCCATCGGGTCGGAGGCCAGTCGCAGGATGGCTCTCGCCAGTGCCCCATGGTCACCCGGCGGCACCAGGACCCCGCAGTGCCCATCGTCGAGGACCTCTCGGTAGCCGGGAAGGTCCGACGCGATGACCGCGGTCCCGGCGGCCATGGCCTCGAGCAGCACGATCCCGAACGACTCGCCTCCCAGTGCCGGGGAGACGAACAGGTCCGCGCGCTCGTGGACCCGGACGAGTTCGTCATTGTCCACGCGGCCCAGGAACTCGACGTCACCGTCCAGGGCCTCGGGCACCAGGCGCGCACACCGGCGGAGCTGGGACCCGTCGCCCACGACGACGAGCCGAATTCCCGTGCGCTCGTGGCGGACGCGCACGAAGGCGCGCACGAGGGTGGCCAGCCCCTTGCGTCGTTCCAGCCGTCCGACGAACAGGACGGTGATCTCGCCACCGTCCCCGCCGACGAGGTCGTCGACCGTGAGTTCGGCCGGCGGGCGAGGCGCCGACAGGCGGTCGACGTCGACTCCATTGCCGATCACCACGAGGTCGGACACGTCGAACCCGTGCAGGCCCGCGTGGAAACCGGCGGCAGCGCGGCTGACGGCGATGCGTGTGTCGACGCCTGCGACGGTCCGCCGTCCCCATCGTCGAGCCAGCCCGGCGAGGCGTGCACGGGCCGAGTACGCGTGGAACGTGCCGACAACGGCAACCCCGGCATCGCAGGCTGCACGCACCGCCGCAGGTCCGACGTGCGGGACGATGGGTTCGTGGACGTGCACCACGTCCGGACCAAAGTCCGCGAGGGCACGGGCCACACGGGCGCTCACCCTCCACCCGAGGGCCAGCGGCGCCACGGAACCGTTGCACCGCACCCCGATGCTGCGACCGACGCGCACGATCCCGTCCTCGGAGCCCGGCGTGCCGGCAGCCACGATGCGCACGTCGTCACCGGCGAGCGACAGTTCCGAGGAGAGGCGACGCACGTGCTGTTGGACGCCGCCCGGGACGTCGATGTCGTAGGGGCAGACCATCGCGACCCTCACTGGCGGGCTCCCTGCGTGTACGCCCGGCGCTCGGCCCGGGCAAGCGCACGCCAGTCCTCACCGCGTCGCCAGGCGTCGATCACCGGGTGGTGGGGTTCACGCTCGACCAGCCAGTTGGCGACGAACACGTGCCACTGCGTGGGATCCCGGCGAATGAGGACCTCGAGTTCGTTCGCCACGACCTGCATGCCGTCGATGATGGACAGCTCGGTGAGGTCGAGGGGCGGGCGTACGACGCCGTGGAACCCGTCGCCCGACGTCAGGAAGGCGGAGGCCATGACGGGACACCCGGCGGACCGCGCCAGCACCGATGGTCCGGCGGGGAGCCGACAGGGTTCACCGAAGAACTCGACGATCGGTCCTCGGCGCGTGAGATCGCGGTCGGTCAGCAGGGTGACGAGGGCCCCGTCGGCAACATGTCGCTCGAGCACCCGCATCACCTGGGCACCGCGGACGAGCGGGACGACCTCCACACCGATGCCTCGGCGCAGCGCGACGAACCGGTCGAACAGCGCCCGGGGCTCGACGACCTCGGCCACGACGACCATGGACCAGTCGCGTTGCGCCGCGAACATCGCCCCGACGTCCCACGACCCCAGGTGACCGGTGACCAGCACGCCACCCCGTCGCGAGTCCCGCGCCGCATCGGCATGTTCGACGCCCTCCAGCGTCGACGACGCCACGACCTGGGCAGGATCCATGCGATGCAGACGAAAGCTGTCGACCCAGTAGCGCGCGTACGACCGGTGCGCCTCACGAACGAGGTCCTCGAGATCTTCGGTCGACGCCTCGGGCACGATTCGACGCAGGTTGGCACGCACCTGCGCGCGTCGTGACGCCGACGCGAGTCGCCACCACGCGTCACCGGCGATGCGCGGTGCGACCCGTGCCAGCCGGTCGGGCAACCGGGCCACCGACTCCCACAGCGCGAGGTAGCGCAGGTACGCCAGGCGCGAACGTGGTGTGAACGGCGGCGGCGGCGGTAGGTCGATGACGGCGACCGGACGTGTCACGAGCCGTCCACTCCCCGCGGTCCGTCCCCCATCGAGGGATCCGTGCGTCGGATCGCCCCGTCGAAGTTGTGCCCCCCGTAGAACCGACGGGCCGCCGCCTTGAAGGCTCGACTCCAGGCCCGCGACCCGCGGGTGAGTTCGACGAGCTCGTCCGGGATGTCCCGGTCGATCTGACACCACACGTGGTGGACACGCTGGATGACCGTCACCGAGCCCCCCACCGCGAGGATCCACAGGATGGGTTCGAGCACCCACGCATGGGCGAGCAGGGCGAGGATGAGCAGCATCGCCCGCTCACCCCGTTCCAGCATCCCCACGGAGCACTCGAGGTCGATCGCCTCGGCCTTGGCCCGCACGTAGCTGGTCACCTCGGCGGCCACGAGGGCGACGATCGTCAGCGCGAACAGGCGCGGTTCGCCACTCAGCCACCAGGCCATGCCACCGAGGATGAGCCCGTCCGAGATCCGGTCGCTGACCGAGTCCAGGAAGCCGCCGAAGGGCGTCGACCGGTCGGCCGCGCGCGCCAGGGCCCCGTCGAACATGTCCATCATCCCGCCGACGACGAGCACCCACGCGCCGACGAACGGGCGCCCCGTGGCGACCAGCCAGGCGGCGACAGCGGTCAGGACCAGACCGAGGGTGGTCAGCATGTTCGGCGTCAACGGTGTGTGCGCGAGCCCTCGCCCGACCGGGGCGGTCATCGCCTCGACGCGCCGGGGGAAGTGCGCCCTCAGTGCCACGTGTCGCCTCTGTCCTCGTGCCGGGTGACCGCGACGCGCACTCCAAAGTGGAGGCACGACCCCGGGCACTCGGCCATGGCCGTGCGGCAACGCTACCGGCAGCCGTGCGTCACAGGGCGTCGAACCCACCTGCCAGCACCTGCCACGTCTCGTCCAGCGCCTGGGGAAGCACGCGCGATGACCCGACGACCGACACGAAGTTGGTGTCTCCCTGCCAGCGCGGCACGACGTGCTGGTGGAGGTGATCGGCGATCCCGGCTCCGGCGGCGGCCCCGAGGTTCATCCCGAGGTTGACCCCGTTGCAGCCCAGTCGTTCCCGCAGGACCCGGGCAACGTGGCGGGTCGACGCCCACAACTCGTCCGACGCCTCGTCATCGAGGAGGTCGAGCCGATCCACGTGTGCGTGGGGCACCACCATCACGTGCCCGGGGTTGTACGGGTACGCGTTGAGGATCACGAAGGTGTGTCGACCGCGATGCAGGATGAGCGTCGACCGGTCGTCGGCCGTCGGCCGGGCCGGGAGCACACAGAACGGACACCCCTCGATCGGGTCGTCGTCCGCCACGTAGCCATACCGCCACGGCGCCCACAGCCGCTGCAGGGCGTC
>JBBDIX010000071.1:0-4046 GCA_040880235.1 Nitriliruptoraceae bacterium | reverse complement strand
GACGCGAGCGCCCGCCTGGTCGGCACGCGAGGTGTCCGATGTCGCGTGCTCGTCCACGTCAGTGCCCGGACGCTCGCGTCGCGACCCGTTCGACCAACTCGTCGACGAGTTCGTCGAGCGGCACACCACGACGCTGCTCGCCGCCGTACTCCCGGACGGACACGGTCCCCCCATCGCGTTCCTCGCCGCCGATCACCAGCGTCACCGGGATCTTGGAGGTCTGCGCATCTCGGATCTTGGCGCCCAACGTGTCGGTCGAGTGGTCCACCTCGACGTGGAGTCCCACGGCACGCAGTCGGCCGGCCACCTCCTCGGAGTGATCCCCGAACTCGTCGGCCACGGGCACGACACGAACCTGGACGGGCGCGAGCCACAGCGGGAACGCACCATTGAACGACTCGACCATCACCGCGAAGAAGCGTTCGATCGACCCGAACAGGGCGCGGTGGACCATGACGGCGCGATGCCGCGCCCCGTCGTCCCCGATGTAGGTCACGTCGAAGCGTTCGGGCAGGTTGAGGTCGACCTGCACGGTCGTCAGCTGCCACTCCCGACCGATCGCGTCCTTCGCGTGGATGTCGATCTTGGGTCCGTAGAACGCGCCCTCGCCGGGGTCGGTCTCGTAGGCGAGTCCGGTCCGCTCGACCGCATCGATGACCGCCTGTTCGGCGACTGCCCACTGCTCGTCGGTCCCGTGCGACTTCTCCGGCCGCGTGGAGACCGCGATGCGCGACGGCTCGCCGAGCCCGAACGTGGCGTACACGTCACGAGCGAACTCGATGCAACCCACCACCTCGTCGACGACCTGGTCGGGACGACAGAAGATGTGCGAGTCGTCCTGGGTGAACCCTCGTGCGCGCAGCAGTCCGTTGACGACGCCGGATCGTTCGTACCGGTAGACGGTCCCGAGTTCGGACAGGCGCAGCGGCAGTTCGCGGTACGAGCGGGTCCGCGACGTGAACGCGAGGATGTGAAACGGGCAGTTCATCGGCTTGAGTCGATAGCTCGTGCCGTCGTCCAGGTCCATGCCCGGGTACATCAGCTCGGCGTAGTTCTCGAGGTGGCCGGAGATCTCCCACAGTTCCGCCCGTGCGACGTGTGGGCTGTAGACGGGTTCGTAGCCCCGCGCCAGGGTCTCGTCACGGATCCAGTCCTCCATCTTCTTGCGGATCCGCGCACCGTTGGGCAGGAAGAGCGCGAGGCCCGGTCCGAGCGACTCGGGTGCGTGCAGCAGTTCGAGGTCGCGGCCGAGCCGTCGGTGGTCACGCCGGCGCGCCTCCTCGACCATCTCGAGGTGCGCCGCCATGGCCTTGCGTGACTCCCACGCCGTGCCATAGATGCGCTGGAGCATGGGCTGGTCCTCGCGACCTCGCCAGTAGGCGCCCGCACTGCGCAGCAGGCCAAACGCCGGGATGCGCTCGGTCGACACGACGTGCGGGCCTCGGCACAGGTCCGACCAGGCGACCGATCCGTCGGGACGCACGTTGCGGTAGACCGTCAGGGTCGCGGGGTCGTCACCCAGGTCCACGGGACTCACGATGGTCCCGTCGTCGACGAGGTCGATGATCTGGAGCTTGTACGGCTGGTCGGCGAACTCGTCGCGCGCCTGTTCCCGAGAGATCTCCTCGCGCACGAACGTCTGACGTTCCGCGGCGAGTTCGCGCATCCGGGCCTCGATGGCCTCGAGGTCGTCCGGGCCGAACGGCTCCTCCACGTCGAAGTCGTAGTAGAAGCCATGCTCGATCGGTGGCCCGATCGCCCACTTCGCGCCGGGGAACAGATCGGTGACGGCCTGCGCCATGAGGTGCGCGGCAGAGTGACGCAGGATGGCGCGGCCCTCGTCGGTGTCTGCGGCGATCCCCTCCACCGCCACCGGACCGGCCTCGGGCAGCGCACGATCCAGGTCCCACGGCTGGGGCATCTCGTCCGGGCCCGTCACCCGCGCCGCGACGATCTGGCCACGCGTCGCCTCGAGTTCCTTCAGCGCGTCGAGCGCCGTCGTGCCGACCGCGACGTCGATGGCACGATCAGCATGGACGACGTGGACGGTGGCGGTCACGACATCTCCAGGGAGGGTCAGGGGTGGCGGGCAGGGCCATCCGGTGACGGCGCAGCGCGCGGGCCCGCCTCGCGTTGCCGGCCGGCGGCACGAGGGTCGGGCGAGCGTACTCGTCCGGACCGGTGACCCTCAGGACGGCGGCAGATCACCTGCCTGGTGTGTCCGGCGCATCCCTCGACGTGTCGTCCACAGGCAGGGTCACCTCGAAGCGCGCGCCACCCTCGGGGCGATTGTCGGCGCGGATGTCGCCCCCGTGCAACTGGACGATCTCGCGCGCCAGGGCCAGGCCCAGCCCCGTACCCGGTTGCGCGTGGTGGTGCCGATCACGTCCCTGGACGAAGGGTTCGAAGATGCGTTCGAGATGGTGCGGATCGATGCCCGGACCATCGTCCTCGACGCGCAGCCACGCGTCGGGACCCTGCCTGCCGAGCCTGACGGTGATGGCGGTTCCCTCCGGCGTGTGGCGCACCGCGTTCGCGACGAGGTTGGCCACGACGCGTTCCAGCTTGGGCACATCCACCTCGGCCGTGACGGGTTCGAGTTCGAGGGTGATGCGGTGCGTGTCGTGCTCGGACTCGCCGACGACACGTTCGACCAGTTCGCGCAGGTCGTGGGCGCTGCGACGGGCGACGACGAGCCCTGAGGCCAGGCGATCCACGTCGAGCAGGTCGCCGATCAGTCGCTGGAGTCGATCCGTGTTGGTCGTCAGTCGGTCGAGCAGTTCTCGGCGCTGCGACGGTTCCAGGTGGTCCTGGTGGTGCTGCAGCGTCTCTGCCACGCCCGCGATGACCGTGAGGGGTGTGCGCAGTTCGTGGGAGGTCGCGCGGAGGAACGAGACACGGATCTCCTCACTGCGTTGCAGGCGCTGGATGGTGGCGCCGAGCTGCTGGTCGATGGCGTCGCGGGCGATCGCCGCACCCAGGATGCGCCCGATGGCGTGGAGGTAGTCCGCGTCGACGACGCTGAATGGCCGCTGCTCTGTCGCGTGGGCGCTGAGCACTCCCACCGTGGCGCCACGGCCGCGCAGCTCGGTGCTCATCGATGACACGATCCCCGCATCGGCGTAGAGCTCCGGGCGCTCGAATCGCCGTTCGATCCTCCAGTCCTCGACCACCACGACCCGGTCCTTCCCGATCACGAACCCGGGGAGCCGTGCGCCCGTCGTGGACAGCGTGGTCGAACCGATCAGGCCGTCGTCCCATCCGACGCCCGCACGCAGGACGAGGTGCTCTCTGGTCTCGTCGAGCTCGAGGAGGGTGACGAGCGGCACGCCGAGTTCCGACGCGATGTTGGCCACCGCGGCATCCATCAGCTCCGCGAACGACGCTCCGTCGAGCGCCCGTCGACTCACCGCTGCGATGGCCGCTCGATGGGACGCGTCGATGCCGCCGAGTTCGGCCGTTCGATGCGTGTCGGTGACGTCCGTGTGGGCCTGGACCACCCCGACGATGGCGCCGCCCTCGTCGCGCAACGGCGTCGCGACGACCGACACCCACTGCGCATGACCGTCGCGATGGCGAACGAGGTGCACGTCGGACGCCTCGCCATGATCGGCGAACACGCCAGGCAGTCGCGCCGTGAATGCGGGGCCGAACAGGGCATCCAGCGTGTCGCCGTACGCCCCGCTGCGCACCTCGCCCGCACTCCAGCCGTGCAGGCGCTCGGCAGCGGCGTTCCAGAACACGACCTGACCGTCGAGGTCGACCACCACGAGCGCCTGACCTGCGGCCTGCGCGATGCCCGCGTACCACGCGCCGTCGCGCTCGACAGGGGCCACCGGAATCTCGATGCACGCACGAAGGGACAGCCGGGCCAGATCGACGTCGGGTCGTCGCCCGACGTGTCGACTCTAATGGGTGACGACGCACCGTGGCCGAAGTCGTCAGGGGTGGCGTCGACGCCAGATCGGCCCCGACGTGTCACGACATGGAGATGGCCGGCCCCGAGGGACCGGCCATCCGGAGTGGGCGCGAGAGGTATCGAACCT
>JBBDIX010000070.1:0-2526 GCA_040880235.1 Nitriliruptoraceae bacterium | reverse complement strand
GCAGCACCGCCGCGACGACACCCTCGGACAGTGCCCAGAAGATGCGGATGCCCTTCGGTGGGTCGAGCTGACCGCCCGACGCGATCATGTCGATCACGAACGAACCGGAGTCGGAGCTGGTCACGAAGAAGATCGTGACCACGAAGATCGCGAGGACCGACGTGACCGCCGTGGCGGGCAGCGCCTCGAGCAGCGCGAACATCCCGGCACCGTTGTAGTCGACCGACTCACTGATCGCGGCGACACCCGAGAGCTCCAGGTGGATCGCCGAGTTGCCCATGATCGTGAACCACAGGAACGAGATCAGGGTCGGGACGACGAGCACACCACCGATGAACTCACGCACTGTGCGGCCACGCGAGATGCGGGCGATGAACATGCCGACGAAGGGCGCCCACGAGATCCACCACGCCCAGTAGAAGATGGTCCAGGCCGAGGCCCAGCCCTCACCGTGGTAGGTGCCTGCCCAGCCGGACAACGGAATCACCTGGAAGACGTAGTTGCCGATGTTCTCGAAGTAGGCGGTAAGGATCACCAGTGTCGGTCCGGCGATGAAGACGAACGCGAGCAGTGCTCCGGCGAGCCACATGTTGGCCTGCGACAGGCGCTTGATGCCCTTGTCCAGTCCGGACACGACCGAGATCGTCGCGGCCGCGGTGATGACGACGATCAGCACGATCTGGGTGCCGGAACCGACTGGGACGTCGAACACCCGATTGAGTCCGGCGTTGATCTGGGTCACGCCGAGGCCGAGCGACGTCGCGATGCCGAACATCGTGCCGAAGATCGCGAGGATGTCGACCACGTTGCCCATCCAGCCCTTGTAGCGCTCCCCGATCAACGGGTAGAGCGCGGAGCGGACCGTCATCGGCAATCCGTGGCGGTAGCCGAAGTAGGCGAGCGAGAGTCCGAGGACGGCGTACACGGCCCACGGGCCAAGCCCCCAGTGGTGGAACGTGAGCAGCATCGCCTCGCTGGCGGATGCCTCGGTTCCGAGTGCTGGCATGGCGTCGCCGAGGCGCGGTGGCACGTCGAGCGCGAAGTGCGCGACGGGCTCCTCCACCCCCCAGAAGACGAGACCGATGCCCATGCCGGCGGCGAAGAGCATCGAGAACCACGTCAGGTAGCTGTAGTCGGGCTCGGAGTCGTCCGGTCCCAGCTTCGTGTTCGCATGCCGGCCCAGAGCGAGCCAGATGCAGAAGACCAGCAGGAAGGCCACGCTGGCGATCAGGAACCAGCCAAAGGTTCCGACGACGAAGTTGAAGACCGCACTGAGCACCTCTCCGGCATGCTCGGTCGCCACGGCGCCATAGATCATGAAGAGCACGATCAGGCCCGCAGAGACCGGGAACACGACCGGATGAATGTGGGACTTCATCCGTTCCATGGTTGACATCTTGTCGATTCTCCCTGTCGCAGGTTCGTGCGCCAGCGAGCCCACCGCCGATGTCTCTCCCGTGACGGTGCGTGACTCACCGCGCTCCTCCGAAGCGTCTGACCATCACGGTCGATCACGGCGCCTCGGCGAGCGACACCATGGCAGAACGGTTGCGCAGATGCCACCAGGTCGCCGGGAGTACACGGCCATTCGGACCACATCGTGCGCCGAACGCAATTGTGATGCGATGAGTGCGCGCTCGGTCAGACGTCGATTCCGACGTCGCACGCGCCCTGTCAGGACGAATTCGCCCAACGACGCACCCGTAGGAGGGCGACGAGCAGCCCGAGGGCCATCATGCTCAGGGCGATGCTCACCCCCGCGTCCGACGCCGCCAGCAGCAGGCCCGCGGCGAACGCAACGGCGCTCGTCGCCACCCACACGATTCCGGCGATCCGGTCCAGGGCGCGCAGCATCGTGCCGACCAGGTACAGCACGACCACGGGTCCCGTGACCAGCACGAACTCGATGAGCGGCGGCCATGCCAGGGCGTACGTCACCGCGAGAGCAACGCCGACGGCGAGCGCGACCTGCTGCAGGACGCGGTTGCCACGCAGCCGTCCGGTGGTCGCGGCGGCCAGCGGCATCGAGAACATGAGCACGACCGCGGGCGGGTAGGCCATGGTCACCACGTGCGCGACCATGGCGAACGACCCGAACAGCACCGACAGGTACGTCAGCGCTCGCTCGTCCTTGGTGCTCGAGGTGCCGGTCACGTGCGTCCTTCCGGCGGCGTCGGGGCGGCACCCTACTGGCACCCCACTGGTCGCCGTGGCTGTCGGCGACTCCGGCTTCGGGGTGTCTCAGTAGCCTGCGCACGTGCGCGGTCGACGGCCGGCCGTGCCCGTGGCGCGAGAGGTGCACGTGAGCGGCAACGACGACCTGGGAGTCACCCCCCTCAGCGAGGACGTGTCGGCCTGGTACAACGAGATCGTCTTCCGGGCCGAGCTCGCGGATCGTGGTCCGGCCAAGGGCACGATGGTCATGCGGCCATACGGCTACCGGATGTGGGAGCTGTTGCAGTCGCAGCTCGACCAGCGGTTCAAGGACACCGGGCACGTCAACGCCTACTTCCCGCTGTTCATCCC
>JBBDIX010000069.1:0-15834 GCA_040880235.1 Nitriliruptoraceae bacterium | reverse complement strand
GAACCTCTGGCCTCTGCCGTGTGAAGGCAGCGCTCTCCCACTGAGCTACGCGCCCGAGCCCGGCGAACGGTACCCCCGGTCCGGACGGCCGGCCAACCGGCACTGGTCACCCCCGGCGGGCCGGACACCCCCTATCCTTGGTCGCCGACATCCCGACCGGTTGGTCCGGACGCGGATCGGACCCACGAGGAGCACGCACGTGCCATTCGGTTTCCTCCGGAGTGACGGCAGTGACCGCCTCGAACGCATCGAGGCGACACTGCAGCGCATGTTCGTCGACGACGGACACAGCTTCGAGCTCGCGATGTCTGCACTGCTCGGGGACTCGCCTGCGCGAGACGTCGGCGGAGAACTGCGGGACACCGACGGGCGCGTCAACGAGGCCGAGCGTGAGATCCGACGTGAACTCGTGGTGCACGCCGGCGTGTACGGCGGCATCGAGACCCCCTCGGTCCTGGTCTACATGTCCATCGTCAAGGACGTCGAACGGATCGGCGACTACGCCAAGAACCTGTTCGACATCGCGGCCGATGGTGTGGTCCTCGATGCCGGAAGCCTCCACGGGGAGATCGTCGACCTGCGCAGCAGCATCGCGACCATGATCACGGAGGTGGCCAGAGCGTTCGGGAAGCGAGACACGGGCCAGTCTCGGGAACTGCTCGTCCGTGGCGACGAGATGCTCGACGAGTTCGACACGCGCGTGTCGCAGCTCGTGACCGGACAGGTCGGGGAACCACACGCGGTGGCGTATGCGCTCGTCTACCGGTACTTCAAGCGCATCGTCGCCCACCTGATGAACGTGCTGTCGGCGGTCGTGATGCCCGTCGACCGGCTGGACTACTTCGACGAGGACCCCGAGGACCGGTGACCCGGCCTGCGTCCGGTCGGCCATGACGCCGCCAGGGCACCGGATACGCTCGCGCGTCGCCGCGAATCCGGACACGGCCGCGCAACGCCCGGCGGATCCGCCGGGCGGACCATGAGGGGTTGCCGGGACCGATGACACCGCGCCGCGCTGCCACGCTCGCTGGGCTCTCACTCGGAGGCCTGCTCGTCGTCGCGGTCACGGCGATGTCCGTGCTGGTGATCGTGCAACAGGGCAGGGTCATGCCCAACACGTTCCTGGTGGGGATCGAGGTCAGCCGGACGAACGTCGACGAACTCACCGCGATCGTGCAGGATGTCGAGCGCGAACGCCGCGACGAGTCGGTCACGCTCGTGTTCGAGGACCGCGAGTTCGTCATCGCGCCCCGCGACGTCGATCACGAGGTCGACGTGGACGCCACGGTCGACGTGGTGATGTCCCGCGGACGCTCCGGTTTCCCCGGTGCTGCCGTCGAACGCGTCCGCGCACTGTGGACGCGTTCGGACCTCGATCTCGTCCAGACCGTCGATCGAGGCCTCATCGAGGAACACCTCCGGGACATCGCCCGCGACGTGGACCGCGACACGTTCGACGGATCGCTGCTGATCGACTCCGAAACGCTGGAGGTGGACTTCGAACCTGCCCACGGCAGCGCGGCGACCCGCGTCGACGACGCGATCGACCTCACCAGTGCAGCGCTGTTCGAGTCCGGCACGGAGACGATCGAGCTGCCGGTGGACCTCACGCAGGCACGTGTCGATCCGGACGCGCTCCAGATCGTCGCCGAGCGTGCGCGTGGTGCCCTGCGATCTCCGATCACCCTGCACCACGGCGAGGAGACGCTCACGCTGACCCCGTCGGACATCGCCCAGCTGATGGACCTCGAGCGGTCCCGCAGCGAGGATCGCACCGAGGTGGCGATCGTCGTCACCCCGTTTCGGGTTGACCGCCTCGTCGAACCGCAGACTGCCGAGCGCTTCCTGACCGAACCAGTCGATGCGGCGTACACGACCCCTCGGGAACCGCCTGTCACGTTGGACGACCAGGGGTCGACGAGCTTCCAGCCCATCGACGTCGAGGTGGGGATCGACCCGTCCCGGCCCGGGACCCGGTTCGACCCGCGGATCACCGCCGACCAGCTGACCCAGATGATCCGGGCCGGCCTCTCGGACGCCCAGTTGTGGCTCGCGACCATCGAGCCACAACTGCCGACCCAGCGCCTCGCAGAACTGCGTCCGACGCATCTGCTCGGAACCTTCACGACCTACCACCAGGCGGGACAGTCGCGCGTCCACAACATCCAACGACTGGCGGACACGATTGACGGGACGATCCTGCTGCCGGGCGAGCAGTTCTCGATCAACGGCATCTCTGGAAGGCGCACGTGTGGTGAGGGCGGCTACCTGCCGGCGGGCACGATCGTGCGGGGCGAACTCGTGGACACCTGCGGGGGCGGTACGTCACAGTTCGCGACCACGACGTACAACGCCGCGTTCTTCTCGGGGGTCCAGATCGACCGGTGGAAGGCGCACAGCTGGTACATCTCGCGCTACCCGATGGGTCGCGAGGCGACCCTGAACTACCCCGAACTGGACGTCCGGTTCACCAACGACACCGAGGGCGCGCTGCTGGTGCGCACCTCCCACACCCCGACGTCGATCACCGTGTCGATCCTTGGCCAACCCATCGCTCGTGAGGTTCGAGCCACGCTCGGCAACCCGACCAACCCTCGTTCGCCGTCCACCCAGGTGCGCCAGACCAGCGACCTGTTCGTCGGGCAGGAACGCGTCCTGCAGTCGGCAGGCAGCGGGGGGTTCACGGTGCGTGTGGTGCGCACGATCGAACGGCTCGACGGGCGCACCGTCACGGAGAACATCGACACGGTGTATGTGCCCCAGCACCGGATCGTGGAACGAGGAACGCGACCTCGTCCTCCGGTGGAGGACGACGAACCCGACGACGAGTGATCTCCACCGGCAACCTCCCGGCGCCGTCACGCGATGACGCGCCGTTGGGCGCCCGGTGGGCGTCCCCACAGCCGTGACGAGTCCTCGGGCCGCTCGTCACGGCGGTAGGTGCCCGACGACTCCGCAGCATGCGTGATCGGCACGTCCGCGGCCGCGGACACCGCGATCACGGGCCGCCGCCAACGCCCGCCGGGTTCACTGGTCCAGCCCCGGACCGTCGCCTCCACGTCCCGTCCCGTGTCGAGCCAGGGCGCGAGGCGTGCGCTGACCGAGCGGTCGAGGTAGCCGACGCGCCAGCCATCCGGACCGCGGGTCCACACCGCGATGGCGAGAGCGTCCGCAGGGTTGTCGAACTCCCGCACGAGCCGCAGTTGCGCGCCCACGCACAGGTCGCGCTGCCCCGTGTGGTGTGCCGCGAACGCATGGCCACGCACGACCGTGTGGAACCCCCGCGCGAGCACGTCAGGGAGCGATGGATCCGTCGCGACGTGCGCGGACCCGGACACCGGGGTGAAGGGGCGGGATCGGTTCATGTCTGCACCCTACGGAGTGCCTGCGACATCCTCGGGATACCCGTCGTCGGAACGAGACGCGGGGCAGACGGATCGGCGCGTGCATCGCCAGCACCACCCGCCACCTTCGATGCGCAGACCCTCGCTCTCCCCGGAGGCGCGGTCGGCGATCCGGACCTGCTGGCGGATCCCGTCGATCACGCGACGCGCCGTGACCTCCAGCGTCGCGTCGCGGAGATCCTCGAACTCGTAGCGGCCCTCGGTGACGTAGTGGGTCGCCCACCGGAATGGTGGGGCGCCCGTCGCCAAGGTCACGAGCAGGGCGTAGAACCGCAGTTCGTGGCGATCGTGGTCCCCTCGAGGTCGCCCGGTCTTGAGGTCCACGACGAGGGTCCGGGCACGTCCGTCGCGGCGTCGCGACGCCAGGACGATGTCCGGACGTCCGAACATCACGACCGATCCGCCCGCCAGGGGCACCCGGTAGGGAGGCTCGAGCTGAACCTCGACGTGGTCGTCGGGCACCACCGGCCACACGACACGAAAGCTCTCGAGCAGTTCACCGAGTTCGACCTGCATGGCCGTCATGTCGCTGGCCGACTGTGCGTTCATCCACGCCGACGTCGACGACGGATCGCCGGCGCGCCGCGACGCCTCGTCGTGCCAGGTCTCGGCGACGACCGCCGAGGGTTCGCGCTGGCGGCCCTGCCGCCAGTCTCGTTCGATGGCGGCGTGCGCGAGGATGCCGCGAACGCTGGGCCACGTGTTGGTGAACGGTTCGGCGTCGATCGCGAGCCCGTCGCACACGAGGTGGTCGAGCCGCGTCTTGGTCACCCAGAGCTGGCCACCACGCGCACGTTCGGCGGCGTGGTGCAGCGACGGTGCGTCGACCGCCGTGTCGATCGCGTCACGCAACCGCCCGACCAGCGACGGATCGAACCGCGGCCGCTGGCCACCCCACGAGAGCAGTTGATCGGCGAGGCGTTCCTGCGCCGGAGTCCGAGCCTCGAGCGCTGACGACACCGGTCAGCCGACGACGTCCCAGACGTTGCCCGAACCGAGGAGGGCCGCCAGGTCACCCTCTCCCTGCTTCTCGCGCGCCTGTGCGATCTGCTCGCGCACACGCTCGTCGTAGACGGGACGGTCGACGTCGCGAAAGATGCCGAGCGGCGTCGGGCGCACGGGATTGTGGGCCAGCCGCGCCAGCGCGAACGCCGTCGTGGGCTCCTCACGGTGCGGATCGTGGACGACGATCCGATCCCCGGCCTGATCGGCCGGCATGATCTCCATCGACCCGTCGGGACGCGCGACGACGGCCATCTCGTTGTCGGGACCGAAACGGATCGGTTCACCCTCGACGAGTCTGATCTGGTTGTGCTGCTTCTGGTCGTTGTCCTTGAGCGCCGCGAACGCACCGTCATTGAAGACGTTGCAGTTCTGGTAGATCTCGACGAATGCCGACCCGCGGTGCTCGTAGGCGGCCGTGAGCACCGCGCTCAGGTGGGCGCGATCGGTGTCGATGCTGCGTGCGACGAACGTCGCCTCCGCACCGAGTGCCACCGAGACCGGGTTGAGCGGCTGGTCGATGGATCCCATCGGAGTCGACTTCTTGACGATGCCGATCGGCGACGTCGGCGAGTACTGACCCTTGGTCAGGCCGTACACCTCGTTGTTGAACAGCAGGATCTTGATGTTCACGTTACGGCGCAGCGCGTGGATCAGGTGATTGCCCCCGATCGACAGGCCGTCGCCGTCGCCCGTGATGACCCAGACGTCCAGGTCCGGGCGGGTGATGGCCAGGCCCGTCGCGACCGCCGGTGCACGACCGTGGATCGAGTGGATGCCGTAGGTGTTCATGTAGTACGGGAACCGCGACGAACACCCGATCCCCGAGACGAACACCGTCGACTCCGGCTTCGCGCCGAGTTGCGGCAACAGGGTCTGGACGGTTGCCAGGATCGCGTAGTCGCCACATCCCGGGCACCAGCGGACCTCACGGTCCGAGGTGAAGTCCTTCTTGGTCAGCTGGCTGTCGTTGGTGGTCACTGGGACCCTCCCCACGCCATGGTCTCGATCGCGTTGGCGAGCTCTTCGGACGAGAACGGCTGGCCGGTCACCCGGTTGTAGCGCTTCACGTCGACGAGCGTGCGGTCTCTCAGGATGCCCGCGAGCTGCCCCATGTTGTTCTCGGGGCACACCACGGTGCCGTAGGAACGAATCAGGTCATCGAGGTCGTCGTGCAGCGGCGCCAGGTGCCGCAGGTGCACCCGAGCGACCTTCCGCCCCCGCTCCCGAAGCATCTGGCACGCCGCTCGGATGGGACCGAAGGTCGAGCCCCAGCCCACGACCAGCACGTCAGCATCGCCGTCCGGGTCATCCACGTCGAGCGGCGGCAACGACGCGGCGATCCGCCGCACACGCTCGTGGCGCAACTCCGTCATGTGATGGTGGTTGGCGGGCTCGTAGCTGATGTGGCCCGTGCCCTCCTCCTTCTCGATGCCCCCGATGCGGTGCTCGAGTCCGGCCGTGCCGGGAAGGGCCCACGGACGCGCGAGCGTCTCGGGGTCGCGCAGGTAGGGCAGGAACTCACCGTCCTGGTTGGGTTCGGTGGTGAACGAGAACGCCGTGGTCAGATCGGGAAGCTCGTCCACCTCCGGCAGGCGCCACGGCTCGGCCGAGTTGCCGAGGTAGCCGTCGGACAGCAGGACCACCGGCGTGCGGTAGGTCAGGGCGATGCGTGCGGCCTCGATCGCCGTGTCGAAGCAGTCGGCCGGAGAGCTCGCTGCGACGACCGGGATGGGGGCCTCACCATTGCGGCCGTGCAGCACCTGCAACAGGTCGGACTGCTCGGTCTTGGTCGGCAGGCCGGTCGACGGTCCCCCGCGCTGGACGTCGACGACGATCAGCGGGAGTTCGACCATCATGGCCAGACCCATCGCCTCGGCCTTGAGCGCGATGCCCGGACCGGACGACGCGGTGACGGCGAGCGAACCGCCGAACGCCGCGCCGATGATCGATCCGACCGCAGCGATCTCGTCCTCGGCCTGGAACGTCGAGACCCCGAAGTGCTTGAGGCTCGCGAGCTCGTGCAGGATGTCGGACGCCGGGGTGATCGGATAGGACCCGTAGAACAGCGGCAGTCCGGATCGCTGACTCGCCGCGACGAGCCCGTAGGCCAGCGCCTGGTTACCGTTGATGTTGCGGTACCGGCCAGGGGTCAGGCGCGCCCGCTTCACCTCGTAGTTGAAGGTGAAGGCCTCGGTCGTCTCTCCGTAGTTCCAGCCGGCGTGCAGGGCGGCGACGTTCGCCGAGGCGATCTCGGGACGATTCGCGAACTTGGTCTCGAGCCACGACTCGGTCTCGGCGATCGGGCGCGAGAACATCCACGACACCAGGCCGAGCGCGAGCATGTTCTTGCAGCGCTCGGCCTCCTTCTTGTTGAGCTCGCCACGTTCGACGTGGCCCTCGAGGGCGCGAAGCGTGAGATCGGTGATCGGCACCTCGTGGACCTGGTAGTCCGTGAGCGTCCCGTCCTCGCGCGGGTCCTCGATGTAGCCCGCCTTCTGGAGGTTGCGCTCGCTGAAGGCGTCGATGTTGAGCACCAGGGTGCCGCCGGCCTTGAGCCCTCCGAGGTGCTTCATCAGCGCCGCCGGGTTCATGGCCACGAGCACGTCGGGAGCGTCACCCGGAGTGTGGATGTCCTTGTCCGAGAAGTGCAGCTGGAAGGAGCTCACCCCGGCCAGCGTCCCGGCGGGAGCACGGATCTCCGCGGGGAAGTCCGGCAGGGTCGCGAGGTCGTTGCCCGCGGCGGCGGACTGGTCGGTGAACCGGTCGCCCGCGAGCTGCATGCCGTCACCGGAGTCGCCGGCGAAGCGCACGACGGCACTCGACAGCTGCTTGGTCGTCCTGTCCGCAACCGTGTCCGTCATGACGAGACCATCCGACGCATTCGCATACCTCCTCGCACGGCCTCGTGCGCAGTTCGTGGGTCCACCCGTGGATCCCGGGCGACCGTATCGTGCCCACTCGTCGCGAGCGAAGTCGGCGGGTCGTCCCCGCCGCCCCCGAGGTCGGGTCTCAGCAGAGGCGACGCACGAACGGGTAGGGATTGACCGCGCCACCGCCACCCGGATGCAGTTCGAAGTGCAGGTGCGGGGTCGATGCGTTGCCCGTCGATCCGTTGGTGGCCACCTGTGTGCCACCGGAGACGCGAGCCCCGTTGCCCACGGTGTGTCCGGACAGGTGCATGTACCAGTAGGCGTCCCCGTCGTCTCCGCGCAGCACGCCCCAGATCCCGGCGCTGGCGCCCTGCCGGCGATGTTCCCAGACCCCGTCGGTCACCGCATGGATGGACACGCCGTGTGGCGCCATCATGTCGGTTCCCCGGTGGCGTCTGCCGCCACTTCGCGCATGGCCCCAGCTGTCGATGAACGAGTGCGGTCGGCCGATGGGGCAGTACAGGGAACCGGAGGACGTCGACGCGGACGAAGGCTCCGCCGGCGCCGAGGGTGCCGGCGCCGGGGGTGCCGCCGCGGCCTCTGCGGCTCGAGCCTCGGCCGCGGCCTGCTGGGCGCGCCGTTCTCGCTCCTCTCGTTCCCGGCGTTCACGTGCGATGCGGTCGAGTTCGGTGCGTTCGCGATCGCTCAGTCCGGCCTCCAGCGCCTGCAGTGCGTTCAGGTCCTGCTGCAGCGCTGCCTCGAGTGCACCGAACTCCTCCGTGGAGGCCGCGAGGTCGGCCGAACGCTGGTCCAGCCGTTCACGAGCAGCGGCCGCCCGCACCTGCGCGGCGACGAGTTCCTCACTGCGAGACCGGTCCCCGTCGACGATGCGCTGCACGGTCGCTGCGCGGTTGAGCGCACCCACGGCATCGTCACTCGACAGGAAGACCGCCACGGGGTCGAGGGCGGAGCCATGCTTGAACACCTCGCGGACCCGGTGGGCGACGCTCTGCGCCAGATCCTCGATCTCGAGTTCGTGGGCCTCGACCTCCCGCAGGAGATCGTCTCGCTCGATCTCCAGGGTGGCGACCCGTGCGTGCAGGGTCTCCAGGCGGTCCTGGGTCTCCTGCATGCGTGCGTCGATCTCTTCGCGCTGGGTCCGGACCCGATCGAGCTCACCACGGATGTCGTCGAGAGTCCCGGCATACCCGGGCCCCATGTCCACCAGCACGACCGCCGCGACCAGGATGAACAGTGCGGTCCTGACGCGGCGTGTCGTGGGCGCCCTCAACCGACGCGAGCCTGGGCGCCATGCGACGACGCCACGCGCTCGAGCGACGTCTTGGGAGCGATCCGCCACAGGCTCGTCACCATCTGGTCCCAGTCCTCGAGCAGGCGTTGCGCCCGAGGCGAACCGGTGAGGGTGTGCTGCGTCTCCACGAGACCTCGCACCTGTTCGAGCTGGTGGCCGTCCGGACGTCGGGCCTCGACGAGCTGGCGATTCACGTTGGCGAGCACGTCTCCACGCGTGTCGAACACGAAGCACTCACCGCCGCTCATCCCGGCGCCGATGTTGTGTCCGGTCGGGCCGAGCACGAGGACCGTACCGCCGGTCATGTACTCGCACGCGTGGTCACCTGTCCCCTCGACCACGGCCACCGCACCCGAGTTGCGCACGGCGAAGCGCTCACCGACCCGGCCGGCCACGAACAGTTCCCCGCCCGTCGCGCCGTACAGCAGGGTGTTGCCGGCCAGCACGGGGTCACCGGCGTCGTGTTCCGGCGCACGGATCACGATCCGGCCCCCGCCCATCCCCTTGCCGACGTAGTCGTTGGCCTCACCCGTGAGCACGAGTTCGACGCCGTGTCCGTTGAACGCGCCGAACGACTGGCCTGCGGCGCCGGAGAAGCGCAGCCGTGCGGTGCCGGGCGGGGCCTGGTCCCCGAACTCGAGGCCGATGGCGCCACCGAGCCGGGCACCGATGGTGCGATCCGCGTTGGAGATGTCGTACGTGTACTCGACGATCCCCCCGAGGAACACGGTCTCGACCGCGTCGTCGAACACCCGGTCGCCGAGTTCACTGCGCGGTGACTGGATGTCGGCGTGACCGACGAAGTGTCGCTCGCCGCCCTCCGGGTGCACCAGCAGTGGCGTCACGTCGACACGTTCGGCCCGTCCCTCGAGGTCGGTACGCGGTGCCAGCAGATCGACGCGTCCGATCGCCTCGTCGAGGGTGCGCAGTCCCATGCCGGCCAGCAGGCCTCGCACCTCCTCGGCGACCATCGTCAGGTAGGCCGCGACGGTCTCGGGTGTCCCGGCGAACTTGTCACGCAGGTCGCGTCGCTGGGTGGTGATCCCGACCGGACACGTGTCGCGATGACAGGCCCGGGCCATGATGCAACCCTCGGCGAACAGCGCGGCGGTCCCGAACGAGTACTCGTCGGCACCGAGCAGCGCCGCCATGAGCACGTCATGCCCGGTCTTGAACCCACCGTCGACCCGCAGACGCACGCGACCGCGCAGCCGGTTGACACGCAACTGCTGCTGGACCTCGGCGAGCCCCAGTTCCCACGGCAGCCCGGCGTGCTGGATCGACGACAGCGGCGACGCGCCCGTCCCCCCGTCGTTGCCCGAGATGTGGATGGAGTCCGCGAGGGCCTTGACGACGCCGGCGGCGATCGTGCCGATGCCGGCCTCGGAGACGAGCTTGACGTCGACCTCGGCCTGGGGGTTGACCTGCTTGAGGTCGAAGATCAACTGGGCGAGATCCTCGATCGAGTAGATGTCGTGGTGCGGTGGCGGGCTGATCAGCGTCACCCCGGGGGTGGTGTGCCGCAGGCGGGCGATCTCCTCGGTGACCTTGTGGCCCGGGATCTGTCCCCCCTCTCCGGGCTTCGATCCCTGTGCCATCTTGATCTGCAGCATGTCGGCATTGGCGAGGTACTGCGGGGTGACCCCGAAGCGCCCCGAGGCGACCTGCTTGATCCGGCAGTTGAGGTCGAGTTCGGATCCGCGTGTGGCGAAGCGACCGGGGTCCTCACCGCCCTCCCCGGAGTTCGCACGCCCTCCAATCATGTTCAGGGCCGCCGCCAGGGTCTCGTGGGCCTCGGCGGACAGGGCACCGTGGGACATCGCCCCGGTCGAGAACCGGCGGGTGATCTCGTGGACCGGTTCCACCTCCGACACGTCGATCGGTTCGGCGTCGGGGATCCGTTCGAGGAAGTCACGCGGGTACGCCGTACGGCGTGACCGGACGAGTTCGGAGAACTGCGCGTAGAGGTCCATTCGCCCCTGCGAGGCGGCGGTCCGCAACAGCGCGGCGGTGGTCCCGTCGACGTCGAGCTCGCCCGGTCCCTCGAGCAGGAACGGATCGGTCGTCGGCGTGCGCCCGAGCCCCAGCATGTCGTGCAGCGCATCGATGACCGGCTTGTTCATGTCGTGGAACTCGCCGCCCTTCTTCCACTTGATGATGCCGGGACTCGGCAGGGCACCCAGTTCGTCGTCGTCGTCGACCGCGGCGAACGCGATCTCGTGCTGTGCGAGCGCGTCCTCGGCGAGGTCGGTCAGCACGAGACCACCGAGCGTCGAGGTGATCCCTCCGAAGCACGTGTCCACGACCTCGGCCCCCAGGCCCATCGCCTCGAAGATCTGCGCACTGCGATAGGAGTCGAGGACGGAGATTCCCATCTTCGACATGATCTTGAGCACTCCGTCCTCGAGGGCGTTGCGGTACCGCTCCTGGGCGTCGGCGGCACTGGGCCCGTCTCCACCGATGCGGCCCTCGTCCGCCAGGTCGGTGATGGTCTCGAGCACGAGCCGGGGCACGATCGCGTCCGCGCCGAACCCCAGGAGGGTCGCCGCGTCGTGGGTCTCGCGGACCTCGTCGGTCTCGGCGACCAGCGAGGTCAGTGTCCGCAGGCCCTCGCGCAGCAGACGCTGGTGCACGGCGCCGGTCGCGAGCAGGATCGGGATCCGGCAGCGTTCCTCGTCGACCCCCACGTCGGACACGACGACGATGCCGGCGCCCGCGCGAACGTGTTCGACGGCCTCGTCACCGAGGCGAGCCAGCGCTGGCGCGAGGCCCTCGGGGCCGTCGGCCACGGCGAACGTCGCGTCGACCGCCTGCACGTCGAACGGGATCTGCGGATCAAGCACGATGCGCCGCAGGCCGCTCGGGAACAGGAAGAAGGACCCGAGTTCGACCAGCCGTACCGCTTCTGGACGCTCGGTCATGATCGGCTGACGGGGTCCGAGCAGCGTGCGCAGGCTCATGACCTCGTGTTCGCGGTAGTGGTCGATCGGCGGGTTGGTGACCTGGGCGAACCGCTGCTTGAGGAAGTGGGCGACCGGTCGCCGGACGTGGCTCAGCGGCTCGATGGGCGTGTCGTAGCCCATCGACGAGGTCGTCTCCTTCCCATCGGTCGCCATCGGCCTCAGGATGGAGATGACCTCTTCGCGGGTGAAGCCGAAGGCGTGCTGGCGACGCAGCAGGTCGGCACTCGCGGCGCCCACGGGTTGGCCGGCTCCCATGGGACGCAGGTGCTCCTCGAGCCACGCCCCGTACGGCGCGTGATTCGCGAGACGCATCTTGATCTCCCGATTCTCCTGCAGGCCACCCTCCGTCGGGTCGACGCAGAGCATCTGCCCGGGCCCGAGCCGTTCGCGACGGACGGTCCCGTGGAACTGATCGTCGTCCGTCGGCAGGCTCGTGCGTACGGCCCCCACCTCCGAGGCGGCGACCACGGTGCCGTCGTCACAGACGTGGTAGCGCAGGGGACGCAGGCCGTTGCGGTCGAGGGCTGCTCCGACGCGCACACCGTCGGTGAAGATCAGGCCGGCCGGGCCGTCCCAGGGTTCGACCAGCGCGCTGTGGTAGCGGTAGAAGTCACGGATCTGCGCGTCGACGTCACGAGCACCCTCCCAGACCTGGGGGACGAGCATCGCCTGGGCATGACGCAGGTCGCGGCCACCTCGAACGAGGAGTTCGAGGGCCGTGTCGAGCTTGGCCGAGTCCGACTGTCCCTCGTCGATGACCGGCGAGAGCAGTGCGGGGTCGATCCAGTCCGTGCCGTCGACGGACAACGAGCCTGTCTGAAACTGGCCCTCTCGGGCACGCATCAGGTTGACGTTGCCGTCGATCGTGTTGATCTCTCCGTTGTGGCAAAGCATCCGGAACGGCTGGGCACGTTCCCAGCTCGGCGAGGTGTTGGTGGAGAAGCGACTGTGGAACACCACCAGCGCGGACTCGTACGCCTCGTCGGCGAGGTCGACGTAGAAACCCCCGAGCTGGTCGGCGTCGGCCATGGCCTTGTAGGTGACGGTCATGAACGAGCAGCTCGCGGCGTAGTAGCGCAGCCCCTGCTGGGCACAGTCGTGTCGCACGGTGCGGCGAACCCCGAGCGCGACCCGTTCTGCGGCGACGTCGTCGCTACCCGCCGGACGTTGCATGATCGCCTGGACGAGCGCTGGACGGCTCTCGCGGGCGAGCGGTCCGATCGCGTCGTCGTCCGTGGGAACATCGCGCCACCCCAGAAGCGTGACGTCGTGCTCGGCACAGGCCTGCGCGAACACGGCACGTACCGCGTCGCGTTCTGCCACCGCCGCGACGTCGTCGCCCGGGGCCAGGAACAGGAAGGCGATGCCCAGATCGCCCGGGTCGACCGACGACCCGAACTCGCTCGCCCATCGTGCCACGAGCGTGCGCGGGATCTGGGTGAGCACCCCCGCACCGTCACCCGAGGCGCCGTCGGCCGCCACCGCCCCGCGATGCCTGACCCCACACAGCCCGTCGAGCGCCATCTGCACGATGGACCGACGCGCCACCCCGTCGACGTGCGCCACGAAACCGATGCCGCACGCATCACGTTCGGCATCGGCGTGCGGGTGGCGTGTCGGGGCGTTCGGGATACGGGACTGCATGGAGACCTCCGGAACGCGTGCCGTCCGCATCTGCCGGAGCGGGACACGGGAACTCGTGGTGGACAGGATCCGACAGGGCGGGTTGCACACCCGGGTGCCACCCAGAACGCAGGTGACAACGCCTCGGACACGAGAAAACGGCGCCCCGCAGGATCTGCGAGAGCGCCGTTGCTCGTCGTGTGCCAGTCTAGCCTGCACAGGGCAGGATCGTCCAACGACCCCGTGGCCTCGTCCATCTCGGGGCCGTGCACACCGCATGCCGGGAGCCGTGATGCGTGACCCGCAGGTCTCGTTCGGTACGTCGATCGGGCCTGGACGCACGGGCGTGCTCCGGGCCGCCCTACGCCTGGTGATCGTGCTCGTCGTCGCGGTTACCGTCTTCAGCGCCGGGTTCCTGGCCGTGATGGCGACCGAGGGGCGCGAGTACACCTGGTTGTCAGCCGTGTACTGGACGCTGGTCACCATGTCGACGCTCGGCTTCGGCGACATCGTCTTCGCGTCCGACCTGGGACGCATCTACTCGCTGGTGGTGCTGCTGTCCGGTGCCCTGCTCATCCTCGTTCTCCTGCCGTTCAGCTTCATCCAGCTGGTGTACCTGCCGTGGCGGGCAGCGACTCGAGCCGCTCAGACACCTCGCCACCTGCCCGCCGGCGTGCGCGACCATGTCCTGCTCACCGAGATCGGTCCAGTGGGCCACGCCGTGCTGACCCGTGCCGCCGCGGTCGGACACGGCCACGCGATCGTCGTCGACGACGTCGACACCGCCGCCCGCCTGCAGGACCAGGGCTATCGGGTCGTGGTGGGCCCGGTCGACGATCCCGCGACGTGGAGAGCAGCGCGGGTGGAACACGCCGCGCTGGTGTTCACCGCGCGTGGCGACGCCGCGAACGCGAACGTCGTCTTCACGGTCCGCGAGGTGACCGACGCCGGCCACGTCGTGTCGACCGCGAACTCGCCCGACAGTGTCGACGTGCTCGAACTCGCCGGGGCGGACCACGTCGTCGACCTCGGCGAGATCCTCGGTCGGGCCTTCGCGCGACGCATCCTGTCCCCCACGGCGCAGTCGAGTCCGATCAGCACCTTCGAGGACCTGATCATCGCCGAGGCATCCGCATCAGGCACCGACCTGGTCGGCCAACGCATCGACGAACTGGACCTGAGGCGCCGTTGCGGCGTGTCGGTCGTCGCCCTGTGGGACCGGGGAACACTTCGCATGCCGCAGCCGCTGCTGCGCATCGAGGAGGGCACCGTGCTGGTGCTCGTGGGCCGCAGTGACCAGCTCGCGGCGTACGACCACATGCACGCGCCGACGACCGACGGAACGCCGACGTTCGAACAGCCGGTCGTGATCATCGGTGGCGGCCGCGTGGGACGGGCGACCGCGCGAGCGCTGGAGACGGAAGGGATCGCCTCTCGCATCATCGAACGCGACCCTGCGCGGATCCCGTCCACGGGAGAGTGGATCGTCGGGGACGCCGCCGACCTCGAGGTGCTGCGCCGGGCCGGCATCGACGACACGCCGGCGATCGTGGTGACCACGCACGACGACGACGTGAACGTCTTCCTCACGCTGTACTGCCGAAGACTCCGGGACGACGTGGAGATCCTCAGCAGGGTCGTACAGAACCGCAATCTCGTCACGATGCACCGGGCCGGGGCGGACTTCGTCCTGTCGTACGCCTCCACCGCCGCCACCGAGGTGTGGAACACCCTGCGCGGCGACGATTCGCTCCTTCTCGCCGAGGGACTCATCGTGTTCCGTGTCGCGGTTCCCGACACCCTCGGCGGTCGCCTGCTGCGGGACGTGCAGATCCCGGAGGAGACGGGATGCAGTGTCGTCGCCCTGTCGGACGGCGATGGCTGGTCGACGGACGTCGACCCGGACGTCCCCCTGCCGTCGACGGGGTACCTGGTGCTGATCGGAGACGACGAGGCAGAGGCCGCCTTCCTCCACACGTGGGTGCATCCCCCACGTCGACGCTGGTGGCCCCTGCGGCGTGCCGACCCACCAGCCGCGCCGGTGACGGACCGGGATCGGCCCGCCGAGCCCGATCCCGATGCGCCGCGCGACCCCTCGACCGCCTGAGCGCCGGGTCAGGCGGTCGACATGGGACGGTCGAGGTTCTGGAGGCGAAGCGTCCCGCGCGCCAGGAGGTGGTCTCCCGTGTCACGGATGTCGACCTGCCACAGCTGTTGCTGGCGACCACGTTGGACCGGGACGGCAACGGCGTCGGCACGCCCGTGTCGGTGTGCGCGCAGCAGATCGGTGGCGTTGTGCACGCCCACGGCCATGCCCCGGTCGGCGACCTGCAGTGCCCCACCGATGGAGGCGAGCGTCTCGACCACCGCACACCAGACTCCGCCGTGCACGAGTCCGAACGGCTGGTGGTGACGCGCGTCGGCGTCGAGGTGACCGGTGACCCGATCCAGCCTGACCTCGTCGATGACGAGTCCCAGCGCCTCGTCCACGAACCTGCTGGAGAAGGGCAGGTCGGATCCTGCGAGCGTCTCCCCGTCACGCAGGCGGCGGGTGAACGCCGTGAGGTCGACGTCGGTCATCGCGCGCCACCCGTCGCGTGTCCGGCTCGTGGCGTGGCGCGCACGGTCACCTCGCCCAGGACCGCGACGACCTCGAG
>JBBDIX010000068.1:0-15836 GCA_040880235.1 Nitriliruptoraceae bacterium | reverse complement strand
GAGTGCCCGCTGCAGGACCAGGCACTCAACCACGGTCCCAACGCCTCCCGGTTCGTCGAACAGAAGCGTCGCTACGACAAGCCGGTGGCCGTCAGCGAACAGATCCTGCTCGATCGGGAACGCTGTGTGCTGTGCGCACGCTGCACCCGGTTCGCCGAGCAGATCGCGGGTGATCCCTTCATCGAGCTCTACGAGCGTGGTGGCCTCGAACAGGTCGCCGTCTTCGAGGATGAGCCCTTCCGCAGCCACTTCTCCGGCAACATCATCCAGATCTGCCCGGTGGGCGCGCTGACCTCGACCTCGTACCGGTTCCGGGCCCGGCCGTTCGACGTGGTGACGACCCAGAGTGTGTGCGACCACTGCTCGGCAGGCTGCACGCTGACCGTGCAGTCGCGCCGCGGAGAGATCCAGCGGCAACTGGCCCGCACCAACATGGACGTCAACGAGGAGTGGAACTGCGACCGTGGTCGCTTCGCATTCCGTCACGTCACCAGCGACGCGCGGATCACCGAGCCGATGCTCCGTACGCGCGACGGGCTCCAGCCCGTCGAGTGGGCACGGGCCCTGCGGACCGCCGCGTCGGCGATCCGCAAGGCCGGCGAGGCCGGAACAGGTCGGGTCGCGGTGCTCACCGGGGGGCGTCTGGCCGACGAGGACGCCTACGCCGCCAGTCGCTACGCCCGCACGATCCTCGGGACCGACGACGTGACCTGCTCGACGCGGTTCGCCCCTCCGGGTGAGACCGAGGAACTCGCCGCGATGGTCGCCAACCCCTCGGCCACCTACGCCGACGTCGAGGCCGCGCCCGTCATCGTCGTCGCCGGTCTCGACTCCGAGGAGGAGGTGCCGATCCTCCACCTGCGCCTGCGCAAGGCATGGCGCAACCGCAGGGCGCGGATCGTGGTCGTCGGACCGTTCACGGGCACGCTCGCCGACCTGACCTGGCGGCACGTGCCCACGGCTCCCGGACAGGAGGCCGCGACGCTCGCCCGGTTGAGCGACGCGACCGCCGACGGGGTCGTCGGTGAGGTGGCGACGGCGCTGGCCGAGGCCGACCGTCCGGTCGTGCTGGTCGGTGAACGGGCGGGAGCGTCCACCCTGTCCGCCGCAGCAGGACTCGCCAGCTCGGCCGACGGTTCGGTCGCATACGTGCCCCGCCGGGCCGGAGCCCGTGGCGCGCTCGATGCCGGGCTGTCCGCAGGTCTGCTGCCCGGTGGACGTCTGCTCGCCGACGACGCCGATCGCGCCGAGGTGGAGGCCGTCTGGGGCCCGCTGCCGGCCACCCCGGGACGCAGTCTGCAGCAGGTCCTCACGGCCGCGGCAGCGGGAGAGATCGACGTCCTGCACCTCATCGGGGTCGACCTGCTGCGCGACGCCGCGTCGGTGGAACTGGCGCGCGCCGCGCTGGCGCGCACGCCGACCGTGATCGTGCAGGACCTCGCCCGCAACGACACCCTCGACGCGTTCGCCGACGTGGTGCTGCCGGCGACCGCTCGACAGGAGCGCGAGGGGACCGCGACCAACCTGGAGGGTCGCAGTCAGCGGTTCCGCCGGGCGATCGACGCGCCCGGGCAGGCGCAGGACGACTGGCGGGTCCTTCGCCAGCTCGCGGCCGTGATCGGCGGCGACCTCGGGTTCGACGACCTCGATGCGATACGCGCCGAGCGTGCACGCCTCGGGGTGCGTGCGACCGCCCACGCGTTCCCGCCCGTCACGGTGTCCGACGACGCCCCGGTGACTGGCGACGACCTGACCGTGGTCGCACGGCCCCTGCTGCTCGACGAGGGCGTCAT
The DNA here is from genome assembly GCA_040880235.1 of Nitriliruptoraceae bacterium. Taxonomy (GTDB): domain Bacteria; phylum Actinomycetota; class Nitriliruptoria; order Nitriliruptorales; family Nitriliruptoraceae; genus JBBDIX01. The sequence goes on along the minus strand of JBBDIX010000068.1, from coordinate 14,043 downwards.
GCTCCGCGACGCCGACGACCTGCTCGCGACGCGTCGTGCGCCCGTCGCCGTCGTCGCGCCGGAGGATGCCGAGCGGCTCGGGATCGTCGACGGGACGATGCTCGAGTTCTCGCGCGGGGACGTGCGCCTCACCCTGCCGGCACGCGTCGACGCGTCCGTGGTCCCGGGCGTGGTGGTCGTGCCGTCGAACTCGACCTCCGAACCGATCGGTGCGCTCGCCGACCGCGAGGGTCGACTCGACGTGGTGGTCACGGTGGCCGAGCCCGTGTCGGTCGGGGAGGGCGCGTGATGGCGACCGCGCCCCTGTGGGTCTCCGTGCTGACGACCGTCGTGGTCTTCACCTACTTCCTGCTGACCACGGCCCTGCTCATCTGGGCGGAACGCCGCATCGTCGCGCGCATGCAGCAGCGCATCGGTCCCAACCGCGTCGGACCGTTCGGGATGCTCCAGACCCTGGTCGACGGGCTCAAGATGTTCTTCAAGGAGGACGTCACCCCGTCGATGGTTCGCCAGCCCATCTTCACGATCGCCCCGGTCATCGGGGTGGTCGCCGGATTCCTGTCGATCGCGGTCATCCCCATCGGCGGAGAGGTGACGCTCTTCGGTGAGACCTTCACCCTCGTCGTGGCGGACCTCCACGTCGGCGTGCTGTGGGTGCTCGCGCTGGGATCGATCCACGTCTACAGCGTGTTCCTCGCCGGATGGGCGTCGGCATCGCCCTACCCGCTGCTCGGTGGCGTGCGAGCCAGCGCCCAGATGGTCTCGTACGAGATCGCCCAGGGCCTGGCCGTCGCCAGCGTGTTCATCTACGCCGGATCACTGCGCGTGTCCGACATCATCGAGGCGCAGGCCGGAGACGGTCTGCTGGTGGGCATGCCCGGGTGGTTCGCCATCCCGCTGTTCCCGGCCTTCATCGTGTTCGTCGTGGGCATGGTCGCAGAGGCCGGCCGACCACCGTTCGACCTCGCCGAGGCGGAGGGCGAACTCGTCGCCGGATTCCACACCGAGTACTCCGGCATGCGGTTCGGCATGTTCATGCTGGCGGAGTTCATGTCGGTCGTGACCATGTCGGCGATCGTGGTCACCCTGTTCCTCGGTGGCCCGTCGGGACCGACGTTCGGCCTGCCCGACCCGATCGCGGCGTTCATGCCCACGGTCTGGTTCACGGTCAAGATGTCGGCCTTCATCTTCTTCTTCATCCTGCTGAGAGGCGCCCTCCCGCGCACGCGGTACCACCGCCTCATGGACCTCGGGTGGAAGGTCCTCATCCCGATCGCGCTCGTCTGGACGCTCGTCACGGCGGCGATCGTGCTCGTCAACGAGCAGGGTGGCCTGTCGAGCCAGGTGCGCCTGGCCATGGGCGCCGTCGCCGGGGTGCTGCTGCTCACCGTTCTGTTCGCGTCCTCCCCGCGGGACGACGCCGAGGCGCCCGCCCGTCGACCCGACGACCGCAAGGAGGTGGCGCCATGATCGATCTCGGACTACCGCCCGCACTCGTGACCGCCGCGACGTTCGCGGTCCTGATCGCCCTGGCCTGGGTGCTGCTCACCCGGACCGTGCTCGGGCGCGGGTTCTCCGTGCCATTGCGCACGATGTTCCGTCGACCCGAGACCTGGCAGTACCCGGAGCACCCCCGGCCGGTCCAGGAGCGATTCCACGGACGCCACCAGCTCAACCGGTACGACGACGGGCTGGAGAAGTGCATCGGCTGCGAACTGTGCGCCTGGGCGTGTCCGGCGGACGCCATCTACGTCCAGGGTGCCGACAACACCGAGACGGAACGCTTCTCGCCCGGTGAGCGGTATGCCGAGGACTACCAGATCAACTACAGCCGCTGCATCCTGTGCGGGCTGTGCATCGAGGCGTGTCCGACTCGCGCACTGACCATGACCCCCGACTACGAGATCTCCGAGGGCACCCGCTCCGACCTGGTGTGGACCAAGGATCGTCTCCTCGAAGCGCCCCCGGAGGGCACCGCGGACACGCCACACGCGGGCGCACAGGTCCGTGCACGCGGGCACAACTACTACGGCGGGCTCGCCGTCACCCCGCCGACGGTGCAGGGAGGCACGGTTCCCCCGGCGACGGTGTCGGTGTTCCAGTTGGCCGCCGATGCCCTGCCCATGTACCCGGACGATCCGGACGGTCGTGGCCCCGACGGTTCCGCCGCCGGCGCCATCGACGAGGGACAGGAGTGATCGTGCTCATCTCGTCGACCGTGACGTTCCTCGGGCCGCTGCCCGCGGAGGTGGTCGCGTTCTGGTTGTTCGCCGTCCTGGCGCTCGGGTCGGCCATCGCGGTGATCGCCATGCGCGACATCGTGCACGGCGCGCTGATGCTGGTGATCAACCTGCTCGCCATCGCCGGCCTGTACCTCACTCTGGAGTCCTCGTTCCTGTCGATCATCCAGGTGCTCGTGTACGGCGGCGCGATCATGGTCCTGTTCCTGTTCGTGATCATGCTGCTCGGGGTGCACCGCGACGACCTGCTGCTCGCACGCGCCCGGCGAACCTGGGTGCTCGCTGCCGGCGCCGGGATCGTGTTGTCCGCGGCGCTCCTGCTGGCCTTCGTGGGCACGTACACCGGTCCGGGATCGGTCTGCGGGCCCGACGTGGTCGCCACCGACGGCGTGCGCTGTGTCGGCCTGGAGCAGACGCTCGGTGACGATCGCTCGGGTGTCGCGTTCCTCGGCCTGCGCCTGTTCACCCGCTTCACGTATCCATTCGAGCTCTCGGCCCTGCTGCTCACCGTCGCGACCATCGGCGCGGTGATCCTGGCCCGGCGTCGCGACCTCGAGCCGGAGGACCTCGACGACACGTCCCGTGTGCTCGACGACGGTCCCGTGAACGGCGACGTTCCGCCCGACCCGACCACCGACGACACCGACGACACCGGCGTCTCCACCGTCGACCGGCAGGAGGGCTGACCGTGGCGATCGGCTACTACTACGTGCTCTCCGGGCTGCTGTTCACCATCGGCCTGGTCGGCGTGATGGTCCGTCGCAACGCGATCGTGCTGTTCATGTGCGTCGAGCTGATGCTCAACGCCGTCAACCTCACGCTCGCAGCCGCCGCCCGGATGTGGGGTGGTCCCGACGGGCAGGTGTTCGTCTTCTTCGTGATCGTGGTCGCGGCCGCCGAGGTCGTCGTCGGCCTGGCACTGCTCATGAACCTGTACTTCCGTCGAGGGACGCTCGACGTCGACGTTCCCCAGCTGCTGAGGTACTGACGTGACTCTGCTCGCCGCCGACGCCGTGTCGGCCAACGAGGTGGTCAGCGCGACCGCCGGAGCGGTCGGGCTCGCCTGGCTCGTCCCGGTCATCCCGTTCGTCGGGTTCCTCGTCGTGCTGCTGGCCACCCGCACCCTGGGCGACCGTGCCGCGAACATCGCGCTGGGCGCTGCCGCCGCGACGTTCGCCCTGTCGGTCGCCATCGCGCTGCAGGTCATCGCCGACCCGGCCACGCACCTTCGTGCCATGCCGACCTGGATCGAGGTCGGTGACCTTCGGGTCACGTTCGAACTGCTCGTCGACCAGCTCACCGCCGTGATGCTGCTCGTCGTGACCGGCGTGGGGCTGCTCGTCCACGTCTACTCGGTCGGGTACATGCACGGCGACGAGCGCTACCCCCGCTTCTTCGCCTACCTCAACCTGTTCCTGGCCTCGATGCTGGTGCTCGTGCTGGGGTCGAACCTGCTCACGCTGTTCCTGGGGTGGGAACTCGTCGGCCTGTCGAGCTACCTGCTCATCGGCTTCTGGTTCGAACGCACCGAGTACGCCACCGCTGCGAAGAAGGCCTTCGTGACCAACCGGGTCGGCGACGTGTCGTTCATGGTGGCGATGTTCCTCGCCTTCGCGACCTTCGGCACCCTCGACATCCTGGACATCAACACGCAGGCCGGCACGGTGTCGTCGGGCACCGCATTCCTGCTCACGGCGCTGCTGCTCGGTGGTGCGGTCGCGAAGTCCGCCCAGATCCCGTTGTACGTGTGGCTCCCGGACGCGATGGCCGGCCCGACGCCGGTGTCCGCACTCATCCACGCGGCGACGATGGTGACCGCGGGCGTCTACCTGATGGTGCGGATGTCGCCCGTGGTCGTGGGGTCGGTCGACGCGATGACCCTGATCGCGTGGATCGGTGCGGCGACCGCCCTGATGGCGGCCCTGATCGCCCTGCGTCAGGACGACATCAAGAAGATCCTCGCCTACTCGACCGTCTCGCAACTGGGCTTCATGTTCATCGCCGTCGGGGTGGGTGCGTTCCGCGAGGGGATCTTCCACCTCGTGACCCATGCGTTCTTCAAGGGGCTGCTGTTCCTCGCGGCCGGATCCGTGATGCACGCCATGGCCAACCGGACCGACGTGTGGCAGATGGGGGGTCTTCGTCGCGTCATGCCGGTGACGTTCTGGACGTCGGCCGTCGCGTGGCTCGCCATCTCCGGGGTGCCGCCGTTCGCCGGATTCTTCTCCAAGGACCAGATCCTCACCGAGGCGTACATGCAGGGATTCGGCGGCGTCTGGGCCGTGGGACTCGTGGCCGCGGTGCTCACGGCCTTCTACATGTCCCGGTGGTTCTTCCTGGTGTTCCTCGGCTCCGCACGCCATCCCGCAGGCGTCCATCCCCACGAGTCGCCGCGGTCGATGACCGTGCCGCTGATCGTGCTCGGGGTGCTGTCGGCCGTCGGGGGACTGGCGCTCAACCCGGTGCATCACGGACCGCTGTACCGATTCCTCGCGCCGGTGACCGCCGACGCCGGTGCGCTCGGTCTCACACCGGCGGGCTCGCTCGGTGAACCGGTGCTGATCGCGGTCGCGATCGTCGCCGCCGCGGTCGGGATCGGCGTGGCCTGGTTCGCCTACATCCGCCGGGACGTGACCTCCGGACGAGTCTCCGAGCCGGTTCGCGGACGCCTCGCGGAACTGTTCGAGCGTCGCTTCTTCGTCGACGAACTCTACGAGGCGGTCCTCGTCCGCGGAGGCGGAGGCGTCGCGCGCGCTGCCGTGTGGTTCGACACACGAGTCATCGACCGGGCCGTCGACGGGGTGGGCGCGGGATCGCTCGCGCTTGCCAGGACCGGCCGCCGTGCCCAGACGGGTTCGGTCCGGACATACATCGCCGCCGTCGTCATCGGTGCCCTCGCGCTGATCGCCGCCGTCATCGCCAGGGTGGTCTGACCGATGGGGATCCTCACACTCACCGTCGCGCTGCCCCTGCTGGGCGCGCTCGTGCTGGCCGTGGCCGGCCTGACCGAGCGAGGCTCGAAGTGGGTCGCCCTGACGACCGCGCTGGCGACCTTCGTCGCCTCACTCGTGGTCCTCGTCGGGTTCGACCGCGCCGACCCCAGCCTGCAGATGGCCGAACAGCTCGCCTGGATCCCGGCGATCGGGGCGAACTTCTCGCTGGCCGTCGACGGGACCAGCCTCGCGCTCATCCTGCTGACGACGTTGCTCACCCCGATCGTGCTCGTCGCCTCGTGGGACACCATCTCCGACCGGGTGGTCGGCTACCTCGTCGCGTTCCTGGTGCTCGAGGCCGCGGTCATCGGGGTGTTCGCCGCCACCGACCTGCTGCTGTTCTACGTGTTCTTCGAGTTCAGCCTCGTGCCGATGTACCTGATCATCGGGATCTGGGGCGGCGCCCACCGCCGGTACGCCGCGGTGAAGTTCTTCCTCTACACCCTGCTCGGCGGGCTCGTCATGCTCGTCGCGATCCTGTACCTGCAGGCACAGGCGGGCAGCTTCTCGTACGACGCGGTCAACGCCCTGTCGCTCGGTCAGACCGAACAGCGGTGGCTGTTCGGTGCCTTCCTGCTGGCGTTCGCGGTCAAGGTGCCGCTCTTCCCGGTCCACACCTGGCTGCCGGCCGCGCACACCGAGGCGCCGACCGGCGGTTCGGTGATGCTGGCCGCGGTGCTCCTGAAGCTCGGCACGTTCGGCCTGCTGCGCTACGCGCTGCCGATCCTGCCGGACGCGACCGTCCAGTTCGCCCCCTGGCTGCTGGCGGTGTCGGTGATCGGGATCCTGTACGGGGCGGTGGTCGCGCTGATGCAGGCAGACATCAAGCGACTCATCGCCTACTCGTCGGTCAGCCACATGGGCTTCGTCGTGCTCGGCATGTTCGCGCTGAACACCACGGCGACCTCGGCCTCCGTGGTGCAGATGATCAACCACGGGTTGTCGACCGGCGCCCTGTTCCTGCTCATCGGGTTTCTGTACGAGCGGCGCCACACCCGGATGATCGCCGACTTCGGGGGCCTGGCCCGCAGCGTGCCGGTGCTGGCCGGACTGTGGCTCGTCGTGTCCCTGTCGTCACTGGCACTGCCCGGGCTCAACGGCTTCGTCGGTGAGTTCCCCATCCTGCTCGGCACCTTCCAGGTGAACCGGGCCGCCGGCGTGCTCGCGGCGTTCGGCGCGGTGCTCGCGGCGCTCTACCTGCTGTGGGCGTACCAGCGCATGTTCCAGGGGCCCCTCGAGACCGAGGAGAACCGCACGACGCGCGACCTGACGATCCGTGAGGTGGGCGTGCTCGTGCCGCTGGTCGCGCTCATCGTCGCGATCGGGGTGTACCCGAAGCCCGTCTTCGACCTCGTGACGCCCTCGGTCGACCGGGTCCTGATGGAGGTCGAGGCCGGAGCGCTCGCAGCGGCGGACGACCTCGGTGCGGAGGACGCGCGATGACCAGCCTTCCCGTGACGTTCCTCGCGCAGGTCGCGGTGCCGACGATCGAGTGGTCGAGCATCGCGCCCGAACTGCCCCCGACGGCCGCCGCACTGGTCCTGCTGCTCGTGGCCATCTCTCGGCCGCGGCCGCAGGTGGTCGCACTGCCCATCGCCGCGGTCGCGGTCGCCGCTGGTGTGCTCATGCACGGTGCGGGCCACACGCTGCCCGCCGTGGTGACGGGGCTGCTGGGCCTGTCACTGCCCGTGCTCGTCGCCCGGTTCCCGGGCCGACCGAGCCTCGTGCAGGCATGGGGCGCCGGGTTGTCTCTCGTGGCGGCACTCGTGCTCACCGGCTGGCAGTACGCCACCCACCTGACCGTCGTGCCCGGGCAGGACCTCATCGCCGTCCACGACGCCATGGCCGGATCGGTCGCCAGCGACGGCATCGCGCTGTTCACCCGCCTGACGGTCTACCTCGTGGCGCTGCTCGTCGTCCCCCTCGGGTACGGGTATCTCACCGACCGGCGGATCAACCGGGCCGAGGTCGAGTCGCTGATCCTGCTGGCGGCCGTCGGCATGGCCGCACTTGGCACGGCGAACGACCTCATCACGGCGTTCATCGCCCTCGAGGTGCTGTCGCTCGCGCTGTACGTGCTCGCCGGACTCGCACGCCGTGACCGGCGTTCCCAGGAGGCGTCCCTCAAGTACTTCGTGCTCGGGGCGATCTCGTCGGCGATCCTGCTCTACGGCATGGCCCTCGTGTACGTCGCGACGGGGACGGTGCAGCTGTCCTCGATCGGCGCGACGATCGGACTCGTGACCACCCCGCCCGTGGTGGCGGGACTGGGCCTGGCACTCGTCACCGTCGGGGTCGCGTTCAAGGCCGCGCTCGCGCCGTTCCACCTGTGGGTGGCCGACGTCTACCAGGGAGCGCCCACCAGCATCACGGCGTTCATGGCCGCGGCCACCAAGGCGGCGGCGTTCGCCCTGGCCCTGCGTCTGTACCTCGTCGCGTTCCCGTCACTCGCTGGCATCTGGGTGCCGGTCCTGGCGGTGCTGGCGGCCGTCACGATGCTGTACGGCGCCTACCTCGCGCTGGTCCAGCACGACGTCAAGCGCATGCTGGCCTACTCGTCGGTCACCCATGCCGGCTACGCCGCGATCGGGCTGGTCGCCCACTCGGACCTGGGCCTGTCGGCAACGCTCTGGTACGTGCTGACGTACGCCGTGGGCACCGTCGGGGCCTTCGGGTGCGTCATCGCCGTCGAACGGCGTCGTCAGGGTGAGGTGACCCTGCTGGACCTGCGAGGCCTCGGACGCAGCGCACCGGCGCTGGCGGGAATGCTCGGGCTGTGTCTGCTGTCGCTCGCCGGAATCCCGGCGACGGCCGGGTTCGTCGGCAAGCTGGTCGTGTTCCGGGCCGGGATCGATGCCGGGCTCACGTGGCTCGTGGTCGTCGGCGTGGTGTCGAGTGCCGTCGCTGCGTACTTCTACCTGCGCATCGCAGCGACCATGTTCCTCGAGGAGCCCGACACGAACCGCGGCCTGCCCGTGGTGACGACCGGACTGTCGGCCGCGGTCGCGGTCAGTGCTGCGCTCGTGCTGTACCTCGGTGTCCAGCCGCAGGCGCTGCTCGAGGTCGCTCGGTCTGCGGCGGTGCTCGTCAGGTGACCTCCGACCCCGGACCCTCCGCCAAGCGAGCTGCGCGCCTCGCCATACCGGCCCCTGTCCTCGAGGAGCTCGAGGCGCACGGCCTTCCGGTGGCCGGTGTGCTCGAGGCCGTCGAACGTCGGCTGATCGAACAGGTGTCGTCGTCCCACGCCTTCGTCGACGAGGTGGCCCGCTACCTGATCGAGGCCGGGGGCAAGCGGTTCCGTCCGCTGCTGGTCGCGCTCACCGGGCACCTGGGGGACCCGAGCCGCTCCGAACTCGTCGACGCTGCGGTCATCGTGGAACTGGTCCACCTCGCCACCCTCTATCACGACGACGTGATCGACGAGGCAACCGCGCGTCGCGGTACCCCGTCGGCCAACTCCCGGTGGGACAACACCGTCGCGATCCTGACGGGCGACTACCTGTTCGCCCGGGCGTCGGACCTGTCTGCCGACCTCGGTGTCGACGTCACCCGGATCATGGCGCGCACACTCGCGCGGCTGTGCGAGGGGCAGATCGCCGAGGTGCAGGGGTCCATCGGTGCCCTGCCGCCGGACGTGCCGCAGCTCGACCCGACGCGCGACCACTACCTCGAGGTCATCTCGGGCAAGACCGCGTCGCTGATCGAGACGTCGTGTCGCTACGGCGCACTGCTCAGCGGCGTGGACACCGACGGGGTCGATGCCGCTGCAGCGTACGGGTGGAACGTCGGCATGGCCTTCCAGCTGTCGGACGACCTGATCGACATCGCCGCCGATCCCAGGGACTCCGGCAAGGTCCCGGGCACCGACCTGCGCGAGGGGGTGCGCACCCTGCCGGTGCTCATCGCGCTCGAGTCGGAACCCGAGGGAGAACTCGCCGAACTGCTCGACGGGGAACTCGACGAGGCCAACCTCTCCCGTGCGCTCGAGCTGCTGCGTGCCACCGACGCGCTCGACCGTGCGCGTGACGCGGCCCGCGGCTACGTCGACGCTGCGGTCGGCCACCTCGACGGTTTCGAGGAACGCGCGGTGGTCACCGCGATGCGCCGCCTCGCCGAGTACTCGCTGCAACGGGTTGGATGACGTCGTGCGGCCGCTCGACGAGGTGGTCGGCAAGCCCTGGGCACGCGAGCTCGAACCCGTGTCCGACCGAATCCGTGCGATGGGTGACCTCCTGCGCGCCGAGCAGGCGGCTGGACGCCCGTTCCTGCCGAGTGGCGCGCAGGTGTTCGCCGCGTTCGCAACGCCACCGCAGGACGTGCGCGTCCTGATCGTCGGGCAGGACCCGTATCCGACGCCCGGACATCCCATCGGGCTGTGCTTCTCGGTCGCGCCCGACGTGCGTCCCCTGCCGGCGAGCCTGGCCAACATCTTCCGCGAGTATCGCGATGACCTGGGACTCGACGAGCCCAGCAGCGGTGACCTCACGCCATGGGTCCAGCAGGGTGTCTTCCTGCTCAACCGGTGCCTGACCGTGCGGCCGGGGGCGCCCGCGTCACACCGAGGCCGAGGATGGGAGGAGGTCACCGACGCCGCCATCGACGTGCTCGTGGCCCGGGACCAGCCGCTCGTCGCGATCCTGTGGGGCCGGGATGCACAGCAGCTGCAGCCACGCCTCCAGGGGGTGACGTGCATCACCTCGCCGCACCCGAGTCCGATGTCCGCATCGCGGGGGTTCTTCGGGTCGCGGCCGTTCAGTCGGGCCAACGAGGCGCTCGTCGCGCAGGGAGCCCAGCCGGTCGACTGGCGGTTGCCCTGACCGCGCACAGGCATGGATCGGACCGGCGGGATGCAGGGGCCTCGGAGCGCCCCCATCGCCGTTGGGGGCTCGTCCGGCAGGTTGCTAGCATCGCGCCTCCGGCCCGACCATGGGTCGTGTGGCGCAGCGCTGCCCCACCGGGGAGGACCACCGGGTGACCTTCGATGAACAGTACGGCACGCTTGCAGTCGTGCTCCTGTTGGGCTGCGTCCTCTATGCGGTCATCATGCTGGTCAGCCGACTCATGCGTCCGTCTATCCCGTCGCCCCAGAAGCTCACGACCTACGAGTGCGGGGTCGAGGCGATCGGCACCGGCTGGTCGCAGATGAACATCCGGTACTACGTGTTCGCCTTCCTGTTCGTCATCTTCGACGTCGAGGCGATCTTCCTGTTCCCGTGGGCCGTGGTCGTCGGATCGCTCGACTCGACCACCACCCCGACCGCGCTGTATGCCATCGTGGCGATGTTCCTCTTCATCATGACCCTGCTCGAGGGTCTGGCGTACGCCTGGAAGAAGGGGGTGCTGCGATGGGAGTGATGGACCAGCTCGAACTCCCGAAGCCGATCAGGTACGTGTTCAACTGGGGGCGCAAGTACTCCCTGTGGTGCTTCAACTTCGGCCTCGCGTGCTGTGCGATCGAGTTCATCGCCGCGTCGACGTCCCGTCACGACTTCATCCGCCACGGCGTGATCCCGTTCGCGCACGGTCCCCGTCAGGCCGACCTGCTCGTCGTGTCCGGAACGCTGACGGACAAGATGGCCCCGGCCGTCAAGCGCCTGTACGAGGAGATGCCCGAACCCAAGTACGTCATCTCGTTCGGGTCCTGCTCCAACTGCGGGGGGCCGTACTGGGACAGCTACTCGGTCACGAAGGGCGTCGACCAGATCATCCCGGTCGACGTGTACGTGCCGGGGTGCCCACCTCGACCCGAGGCCCTGCTCGACGGCATCATCGCCCTGCAGGACCGCATCCAGAACGAGTCGCTCAAGGAGCGCATGGCGCAGCGGCGCATCGACCCGATCACGCTCGGAGCAGACGCTCCGTTGGTGCTGGAGGGTTGAGGTGACCGACGTCCTCGCGCGCCTCGACGACGCGCTCAGCCCCGACGAGATCACCACCATCGTGCGTGATCGCCTCGGTGACGTGATCGTGGACTCTCGTGTCGAGTTCCGGACCTTCACGCTGACCGTCGCGCCCGAGCACTGGTTCGACGTCGCGCGGGTGTGTCGCGACGAGCAGTCGCTCGCGTTCGACATGTTCGACTGCCTGTTCGGCATCGACGCCCGTGAGGACGGCTTCGACGTCGTCGCCGTCCTGTACTCCACCTCGACGGGCAACCGGATCTCCCTGCGCACGCGCTGCTCGGGAGGTCGAGAGGCACCCACGTGCCCGTCGATCACCGAGCTGTACCGCGGTGCCGACTGGATGGAGCGCGAGACCTGGGACATGTTCGGCATCGAGTTCGACGGCCATCCCGGGCTCGCACCTCGGCTGCTGACGGTCGAGAACTTCGAGGGCTGGCCCCTGCGCAAGGACTTCACCCTGACCGCACGGGTTGCCAAGGCGTGGCCGGGGGTCAAGGAGCCGGTGGAACTCGACGAGGACGGCAACGTCATCGAGCGGGTCACCGGCATCGGTGACGCTCCGGGCCCGTACGACCTGGACAAGGCCATGGCCGAGCAGGCTCGCGTGGCCAACCCTCGATCCGCGGGCGACGAGCCCGAGGATCCAGCCGGCGGTGCGGCTGCGGGGGACACCGAGGCGGCGGAGGGCGACGGTGCCCCGGCGGACGATGATGCCTCCGCAGTCGACGACGGCGCGACAGCGACCGATGGTGACACCGACGACGCGGGCGCACAGGCTCCGGCTGCCGCCCAGCAGAAGGCGGATGACCGTCGGCGTGAACAGGCCGACGCTCGCCGTCGCCGGGCCGCGGAGCGTGCTGCCGACGACGCCGGAGCGGGCGACGACGCCGAGGGCTCCGACGGGGAGGAGGACGCGTGAGCGACCTGTCGACGCGCGAGCGCGTCCACCCCGGAACCGCACCCGGCGAGGACATCCACCTGGAGATCCGAGGTGACGGTGACTTCGCCACGGCCGACATGTCGCTGTCCATCGGGCCGGCGCACCCGGCGACGCACGGCGTGTTCCGGATCGTGCTGGACATGGACGGCGAACGGGTTCGTGAGGCCCGCCCGGTCATCGGCTACATGCATCGCGGGTTCGAGAAGCTCGCTGAGCACCGCGACTATCGCCAGATCAAGGCGCTGGTCAACCGCCACGACTGGCTGTCGGGCTTCAACAACGAACTCGGGGTCGCGCTCGCCGTCGAGCAGATGCTCGAGATGGAGGTGCCCGACCGCGCGCAGTGGATCCGCATGCTCATCGCGGAGTGGAACCGGATACTCAACCACCTGATGTTCGTCGGGTCGTTCGCGATCGAACTGGGCGCGATCACGCCCATGTTCTACGCGTTCCGTGAACGCGAGGACATCCAGCACCTGCTCGAGTCCGCCACCGGTGGCCGGTTGCACTTCACGTACAACCAGGTCGGCGGGCTCAAGATCGACCTGCCGAAGGGATTCCTGCAGCAGTCGCTCGGCCTGTCGCGACTGGTGCGCCGACGGCTTCCCGACTACCACGACCTGGTGCTCGGCAACGAGATCTTCCAGGCCCGCACGAAGGGTGTCGGTCCGCTGCCGACCGAGGTCGCACTGTCCTACGGCGTGACCGGCCCTGCGCTGCAGGCCACCGGGCTGCCCGAGGACAGTCGCGTCACCGAGCCGTACCTGAAGTACGGCGACATCGACGTGCACGTGCCGGTGGGGGAGAACGGCGACTCGTTCGACCGCTTCGCCTGCCTGCTGTACCGGATCGAGGCGTCGCTCGACATCATCGACCAGATCCACGACCACCTGCCCCCGGGTCCCGTGAACACGAAGCTGCCCAAGATGGTCAAGGCGCCCGAGGGATCGACGTACGTGCGCACGGAGAACCCGCTCGGGCAGCTGGGCTACTGGCTCGAGTCCGACGGCGGCCGTACGCCGTGGCGCCTCAAGATGCGCACGCCCTCCTTCTCCAACGTGCAGGCGATCCCGTACCTGCTGCGGGGCACGCTCGTGCCTGATGCGGTCGCCGTGCTCGGCAGCGTGTTCTTCGTCGTGGGGGACATCGACCGATGACCAGCGCCCTGCACACCGCGACCGCGATCGCCGGCCAGTACACGAGTGTGCTGACCCAGGACAGCTTCCTGCTGTCGCTGCTGCTGAAGATCGCCATGATCGTGGGGCTGTTCCTCACGGTTCCCCTGGTCGGCGGCTACCTCGAGCACAAGGTCATGGCGCGCATGCAGCACCGTCGCGGGCCCGTCGAGGCAGGCCCGTTCGGCTCGCTCCAGCTCGTCGCGGACGGGATCAAGTTCATCCAGAAGGAGGACATCATCCCGCGGGCCGCGGACCGCAGGATCTTCGCGCTCGCGCCGTCGTTGTCGCTGGTTCCCGTGCTGCTCGTGTTCGTCGTCCTGCCGTTCGGTCCCGGCGTGTTCGCACTCGACCTCGAACTCGGCCTGTTCTACGCGCTCGCCGCCGGTTCGATCGGGGTGCTCGGCATCCTCATGGGAGGCTGGGCAAGTGCCAACAAGTTCTCCCTGCTCGGTGGCCTGCGCGCCGGCGGCCAGCTCATCGCCTACGAGCTGCCGCTGATCATCGCGGCCATCGCGATCGCGGTGCAGGCAGGCACGCTGTCGCTGGTGGGCATCGTCGATGCGCAGGCGTCGTTCCTGATCCCGGGGACCACCATCAACGTGTGGTTCGTGTTCCCGCAGATCGTCGGGTTCGCCATCTTCTTCCTCGCAGCGATGGCCGAGCTGTCGAGGCCACCGTTCGACATGCCGATCGCGGACTCGGAACTCGTCTTCGGCTACATGACCGAGTACACGGGCATCAAGTTCGCGATGTACATGCTCGCCGAGTACGCCGGGATGATCGCGATGT
>JBBDIX010000067.1:0-16034 GCA_040880235.1 Nitriliruptoraceae bacterium | reverse complement strand
CCGAGCGCGTTGAGCGTCCCGATCGACCCGACCTTCATGGTGTGGATGGGGTGGCGCAGGTAGTCGACGGGCGACGCCGGTGATGCGAGGTGCAGGACGAGGGCCACGTCGTCGGGGACGTCGAGGTACTCGACCACGTCGGCCTCGGCGAGTTCGAACCTCGGATCATCCGCCAGATCCTCGACGTTCGCTCGCAGGCCCGTGATGAACGAGTCGACCCCGTACACGTGCACGTCCGCCCCGACCAGCGCTCGACACACACTCGATCCGAGGAAGCCAGCGGCACCGGTGACGAGCGCTCGGGCACCTGCATACGAGGTGGCCACACGTCGCGCACCCTCGCTCACCATCGTCCGCCGATCCTGCACGAGCCCTCCCGGTCACCCCTGACATCTGGCGGACACGCCCTCACTCCGTTCGGTCGACCAGTCGCTGGACCTGCGGCAGCAGCACCGTCGCGATCGCGATCTTCACCGCATCGCCGATGAGGAACGGCACGACGCCCAGCAGCACGGCCTCGGTCAGGCCGATGCCCAGCACGAAGGCGAGCACCGGCACCCCGAACGCGTAGATGACGAGGTTGCCGCCGACCATCACCGACACGGCACCGAGGTGCGAACGCAGCAGGCCGGACCGAGCGCAACGCCCGACCACCAGGGCCGCGGCGACGAATCCGATGATGTATCCCGTCGAGGTCCCCCCACTGTGGGCGAACCACGCGGGAACCCCGGCGAGTCCGACGAGCAGGAACGCGCCGGCACCGATCGAGGCGCGCGTCGCGCCCAGCGTCGCCGCTCCCAGCAGGACCACGAGCGTCTGTGCGGTGACCAGAATGGGCGTTCCCGGCAGCGGGAACGCCAGTTGCGCACTCAGGGCGATCGCCAGGGCGAAACCCGTGACGAGCGCGGCGTCGCGAGCCAGCGCACCGGGAATACGGTCGGCCAGGACCGCCGCGGACGCACGTGGGGAAGCACTCATGGGACTCTCCTCGCCGAATGGGTGTCGTCGCGCCCACCGTAGCCGAGCGGCGATGTTCACTCCCGCCGACGAGCCGCATGGATCCAGCGTGCGACGGCGAACCCGAGGAGCGCGCCGACCCCGTTGGTGAGCACGTCCACGGGATCGGTGTGGCGGTCGGGCAGGGTCAGCTGGGCGAGTTCGATGCCCACCGACAACACGATCGCCCCCCACAGCAGGCGCGGCCGCGACGGCCACCACGCGCCCAGACCGAGGCCGAGCGGCACGAAGAGGGCGATGTTCAGCAGCATCTCGAGAGGCCGGAATCCCACCGTGTCGACCACGGGTTCGGGGATGAACCACAACCACTGTGGAGGGTCGAACAGGGTCAGCGACACGATGAACAGGACCGGCAACACCACGGACAATGACGGCCCGAGGACACGCGTCTCTGAAGGATGTGGCGGTGCGATCGCATCCTCCGTGAGGTGTGGACCCTCGCCGAGAATCGTCCAGGTTTCCCGGTGGATCCCGATGTACTGACACGGTTGAATGGCCAAGGTAGCGGTCCGAAGTTGCGTATTGGACACGCGCGCCAGTGTGCGAGACAATGGTCAAATGGTTCGCATGACAGGCGCTCCGAATGCTCATGACGAAGCCTCCGATCCGACAGGAGTTGGCGTGGCACGACAGATGACCCGGGAACACAAGGAAGCACTCGCGCTCGGCCGCGCTCAGGGCAAGGCCATTCGTGAGTATCTCGCGGCACTCGAGACCGGCAGGAAGCCTGGTCGACGCCTCGATGCGGACACGATCAACCAGCGTCTCGTGGACGTGCAGAACGAGATCGACGCCGAGCCGGACCCCGCACGCCGCGTGGAACTGATCCAGCGGCGCCTGGATCTCGAGCAGCGCCTGATCGCACTGCAGGACCAGCCGGACATGGACGCGCTCGAGCGGGGCTTCGTCGACGCCGCCGCCGAGTACTCCGAACGCAAGGGCATCAGCTATGCCGCCTGGCGTGAGGCCGGCGTCCCTGCCGCTGCACTGAAGGCAGCCGGGATCGCCCGAACGCGCCGCACCAGCTGACGCAGGACGTCAGCGCGCCGGCAGCAGGATCTCGAGCTGCGACCCGACATCGATCGGCTCGACGACGAGCTGGTGGAGGGCGTCACCCTCACCGGTCACCTCCACCACCTCGTGGACGACCAGCCACTCGAGCGTCGCATCGACGGTGGCCCGCGCGGCGCGGCCGACGACGCCGGACGCCTCCGGGTAGAGCCGTTCGACGACCTGTGCCGCCGTCACGGGAACGATCTTGCACGCCAGGGCCACCTGCCACGCCCGGTACCGGCGATGCGCGAGGTGGAACGCGACGACGGCCGCCGGATCGTCCACGACGACGGGACCGTGCCCCGGGAACAGGGCATCGGGGCCGAGGTCGAGCACCCTGCGCAGGCTGTCGGCGTAGGAACCGAGGTCGCCATCCGGGTGTGCGATCACCGTGGTACCGCGTCCGAGGACGTGATCGCCGGTCAGCAGGGCACCGGTGGGGATCCGGAAGGCCACGTGGTCCCGTGTGTGGCCGGGCGTCCCGACGACCTGGATCTCGACCCCACCGACGGGGATGCAGTCCCCATCCCGTATCACGCGACCCACGAGCCCCGCCGCGTCCGCGGCCAGCACCTCGCAGCCGAAGCGGCGCGCCCAGGGGACCGCCGCCTCGGCATGGTCCGCGTGCCCATGGGTGAGCACCACGGCACGGACCTCGGCATCCCGCTGGGTCACGACGGTCGACACCCGGGCAAGATGGTCGGGATCGTCAGGTCCGGGGTCGACGACCACCACCTCACCCGTCCCGGACACACCCAGCACGTACGTGTTGGTCCCGTCGAGCGTCATCGGCGACGGGTTGGGGGCGAGCACCCGCGTGGCGAACTCGTCCAGATCCTCGACGACCGCCAACGGCCGGGCGCCGGGTCCGTCGACGCGAGGGTCGATCGGAGGCGTGACGTCCACGGGCTGCCTGCTCCGCGTCGGGGTCGGTGGTCTCCCGAGGCTACGGGTCGACGTCCAGACGGCCCCATAGGATGCGACGGCATGGCCGTACCCCTCGGGAGGACGGCCCCGTCGCGACGTGCGGCGGTACTCGCCCACGGACGAGGACGGTCGTGACCGACGAACGCAGCAGGCAGTACGAACAGCTGCCCCAGGTCGACGCCCTGCTCAAGCGGCCCGACGTCGAGGCACTGGTCGAGCAGCACGGGCGCGGGCCCGTGGTGACGGCACTGCGGACCCACCTCGACACGGTGCGAGCCACCATCGAGCGGGGCGGGTCTGCTCCGTCGCCCGAGGAGATCATCGCCGCCGCCGGGTACCTGCTGGTCGCACGTCGGCGCTCCCGGGTCACCCCCGTCGTGAACGCGACCGGCGTCGTGCTGCACACCAACCTCGGTCGTGCCCCACTGTCCGCCGCCGCGCGCGACGCGGTGCTCGACGCCGCGGGCTACGCCACCGTCGAGTACGACCTCGATGCCGGTCAGCGCGGATCGCGCACGGCCTCGCTCGGGCACCTCGCCGCCGAGGCCTCGGGCACCGAGGCGGCGACGGTCGTCAACAACGGCGCAGCCGCCCTCCTGCTCGTCCTCATGGCGATCGCCACCGGCCGCGAGACGATCGTCAGCCGCGGTGAACTGATCGAGATCGGAGGCTCCTATCGACTTCCCGACATCATGGAGATCTCCGGAAGTCGACTGGTCGAGGTCGGTACGACCAACCGCACGCGCATCGCGGACTACGAACGCGCCCTGTGCGAGGAGACGGGGATGCTGCTGAAGGTCCACCGGTCCAACTTCGCCCTGACCGGATTCACGGCAGAGGCCTCGATCGACGAACTCGCGGTGCTGGGGGCGGAACACGGCGTTCCGGTGGTGTACGACGTGGGATCCGGCCTGCTGCGCGACGCCGACGGGCCCCTCGCCGGCGAACCATCGGTCGAGGCCGCCGTGCGCGCAGGAGCCGACCTGGTCATCTACTCGGGCGACAAGCTGCTCGGCGGCCCCCAGGCCGGCATCATCGCCGGTCGCCCCGATCTGGTTCGCCAGTGCACGAGTCACCCGATGGCGCGCGCCGTTCGCGTGGACAAGCTCCAGCGCGCGGCACTCGAGGCAACCCTCGGAGCCCACCTGCGTGCCACCGATCCGGTCGACGTGCCCGTCGTCGCCATGCTGCGCACGCCCGTCGAGGTCCTGCGCGAACGGGCAGACCGCATCGCCGCGTCCGTGGGACCGCACGTCGAGTCCGTGGCGACCGAGTCCGCCGTGGGCGGCGGGTCCGTCCCGGGTACCCAGTTCCCGTCGTGGGGTCTGGCCATCGCTCCCGAGGACCCGGAACGGTTCGCGGCGCGTCTGCGACAGGCCGCGACCCCGGTGATCGCCCGCATCGAACGTGGACGCGTCGTGCTCGACCTGCGCACCGTCGCGCCGTCCCGGGACGGCGAACTCGTCGGGGTGCTCTCCGAACTCACCGACGCCCGATGAGTCACCGCGTCGTCGCCACCGCCGGGCACGTGGACCACGGCAAGTCGACCTTGCTGCGCGCGCTCACGGGCATGGAACCCGATCGGCTCGAGGACGAGCGCCGTCGCGGCCTGAGCATCGACCTCGGGTTCGTCTGGACGACCCTGTCCGATGGCAGCACGGACGTCACCGTGTCGTTCGTCGACGTTCCCGGCCACGAACGCTTCGTCACCACCATGCTGGCCGGCACGGGCCCGGTGCCCGCGGCGCTGTTCGTCGTCGCCGCCGACGACGGCTGGTCCCGGCAGTCGCAGGAACACCTCGAGGTCCTCGACCTCCTCGGGGTGCCGGCGGTCGCCGTCGCGATCACCAAGGCAGACGTCACCGACGACGAGCGCGTCGAGGCGGTCCGGACCGACGTGACCGCGCGCCTCGCCACCACGAGTCTCGCGGGAGCGCCGGTGCTGGCCGTCGACGGGATCTCCGGGCGGGGGCTGGACGAACTGCGCACGGCCGTCGTCGCCGGACTCGCACGGATCCCCCGACCCCGGGACCACGCCCGCCCGCGGCTCTGGGTCGACCGGACGTTCACCGTCGCCGGGGCCGGCACGGTCGTCACGGGCACACTCGTCGGTGGACCGCTGACGACCGGCCAGCAGGTACGCGTCCTGCCTCACGGTGCGCGCGTTCGCATCCGAGGCCTGCAGTCGCTCGGAGTGGGCGTCTCCGAGGCGCGACCGGGCGAACGTGTCGCGATCAACCTCTCCGGCGTCGACCACCATGCACTCACCCGCGGTGACGTCCTTGTCGGCGACGACGTGGCATGGACGGTGACCGACACCGTCGACGTGTGGGTGACCGCACTGCGCGAGGTCGACGAGGCCGGCGCGTGGCAGGTCCACATCGGCAGCGCGCACCTCGAGGCACGGCTCGTCCCGCTCGCTGGCCCGCTGGGTGGGGACGGGCCGCAGCAGGGGCCCGTCCGGCTGCGCCTGGCCATCGCCCTGCCACTGGCCGTGGGCGACCGCCTGATCCTTCGTGACACCGGTCGCCGGGTGGTCGCCGCGGGTGCCGTCGTCCTCGACACGCGACCGCGACGCAGTCGACTCCCACGGGACCAGCGGATCGCCCTGCTCGCGGAGCTGTCGACGTCTCGCGACGCCGCGACCCTGCTGCGCCTGTGGGGCGGATCGGCACCCGTCGACGACCTGGTCGGTGCGATGGGCGCCACCGACGCGACGTTCGCCGGCGTCGATGTGGTGGGGGCGCACGCGGTCGACCAGTCGGTGACCGAGCGGTGGGACGACGCGGTCGCCGACGTCGGACCGGGGACCCACGATCGCGCGGTGATGGCCCGGGCGCTGGCGTCCACCGGAGTACCGACCTCCGTGGCACGCGACGCGGTGGACCACCTGACGGCGCGGGGACGCCTGGTCCGAACCACCGGAGGCTGGTCACTCGCGGAGCATGCCGACCGGGCCGAGATCGCCCGCCAACGGCGACTTCGCGCGCTCGTGGACGACCTCGCGCACGACGGGCTGTCTCCGAGGGACCTCTCCGGACTCGCGGCGCACCACGGGGTCGATCACCGCGGTGTCACGGAACTCGTCCAGGCGGGCCAGGTCATCCGCTGTGGTGACGTCGCGTTCGCCCGCGCCGCGGTGGACGACGCGCGAGCCGTGCTGGAACGCATCGGGGCCGGCGGCACGCCCTTCACTGCGGCCGAGGCCCGCACGGCGTGGGAGACCACGCGCAAGTTCGCCATTCCCCTGCTCGAGCACCTCGAACGAACCGGTGTCACTCGGTTCGACGGCGACCGCCACACCCTCGCCGGCTGAGTGCCGCGAGGTGACCTCAGTGCTCGACGACCGCGATGGCCTCGACCTCGACGGGACTCGACAGGGGCAGCTGCGCCACCCCGACCGCCGAGCGCGCATGCAGGCCGCGCTCGCCCAGCACGTCACCGATGCGCTGCGACGCGCCGTTGGCGACCAGATGCTGTTGATCGAAGTCCGGGGTGGAGGCGACGAACACCGTCAGCTTCACGACCCGGACCTCGTCGAGTCCCGCCGCGGCATCGAGCACTGCGAGCACGTTCAGCGCCGCGATGCCGGCGAGCCGCGCGCCCTCCTCGGTGTCGAGTTCCCCCCCGAGCCGACCGGTCTGCGCGAGCGATCCGTCCACCATCGGCAGCTGCCCGGCCGTGTGAATCCAGTCGCCGGTTCGGCTCCACGGCCGGTACGCCGCCGCCGGCGTCGGCACGGCGGGGAGTTCGAGACCGAGCGCCGCGAGGCGATCGTGCGCGCTCACTGGTCGGCCATCGGGCGCTTGAAGTAGGCGACGTCACTGACGACGCACACGAGTTCCCAGCCGTCAGATCCCCACTGGTTGAGGATCTGCTGGAGGGCATGGCTGATCAGGGGCGCGGTGGCGTACTCCCAGCGGGTCACGTCTGGACTCCTGTGCACGGGGGCGGGTCGCACGATCGGCTGAGGCCTGCCCGGACCAGCGGGACCACGCGCATCAGCCGTCGACGTCCCACCGTACTCGGCACGGACAGGCGCCGACCTGCCGACATCGTCGCAGGGTCAGACGGCGAGCGGCGAGCGGTGTTCGATCAGTTCGCGACGATCTGACTCACCGAGCCCGCCCCAGACCCCGTAGGTCTCCCCCGTGGCGATCGCGTGTTCCCGGCAGACGTCGACACACGGACACTGGAGGCAGATCGCCTTGGCGGCACTCTCCCTTGCCAGTCGTTCGCGCTTGGGTTCGAACCGGTTCGGGCCGAAGAACAGCGCCGGGTCCTCCCGGCGGCATCGCGCCTCCAGCGCCCACTCGGGCGCGGCCCCGTCGGTCTGTTCCGTGCATGCCCCGGGCAGGGTGAAGGAGGTTCCCTCTGCCACGACGCCCCCTTTCCGCGCACGCCCGAGCCGCGTGCTGTCGCACCTCGACGTCGACCACGAACCCTAGGCCCCCATCGTGCCGTTGACCAGACCCGAATCGGGCGAGATCGGGTCACTGGACGGCGGGAAGGCGTCAGTCCGTCGTCGGCGACGTCGCGGCCCCGGACGGCGCGGAGGAAGGGTCGTGGGGATCGAATGGTTCGACGAGCACGACCGCGCCCTCGACGGCATGGACGCGCACCGGGGTCCCGACCTTCGCACGCCGGGAGTCGCCGGTCCAGCGCGCCCGCCACAGGGCACCATCGATGAACACGTGACCCTCCGGGCTGAGCACCGAGCGCACGATGCCGGGCCGGCCGACGAGGTCCTCGAGAGCCACGCCCTCCGGGCCCGCCTGGGCCCGCAGCAGGCTCGTCATCACGAACACGAAGAACACGAACACGGTCAGCGTCGTGCCCGCGACCAGCCACGGGTCCAGTGCGAGCTGTTCGGCAGCGTAGAAGTACAGGGACCCCACGACCAGTGCCACCGTCGCCGCGAGGGTGACCGGGCCGAAGCCCGCGATCGCGGTGTCCACCGCATACAGCAGCAGCCCGAGCACGACCAGCGCCACCGCCCACCAGGTCACCGGCAACACCGTCAGTCCGAACACCCCGATCGCGCCCGTCACGATCCCGGCGATCCCGGCGACCCCGAATCCGGGCTGGAACAGCTCGAACAGCAGCATGCCGAGCCCCGCGACGAGCAGGAGATAGACGAACGGTCCCGTCGTCGCCGCGTGCAGCATCCGGCGTACGAGCCCCATGGTGTGGAAGCGGAGCTCCACCTCACAGGCCCGCAGCTGCAGGGTTCGATCCTGCGCGCCGGTGGCGACGGTCGTGCCGTCCAGTTCGACGAGCAGGGGTTCGAGCCCGGCAGCCTCGACGGTGACGATGCCTGCGTCCGAGAGGTCGGCCGCCGCCACCTCCGTGTCGAGGAGACGCTCGACGATGGCCGCATCGGCGCCCGGCAGCACCCTCGCGAGCATCGCCGCCGCGTCCAGGTCAGCCGCGCCGAGCGCGAGGTCGACCGGGCGGATCGGTCCCACGCTCGCGTCGAGGGCAACCGCGCGTACGTCGGCGGCCGCCCAGAGCATGCCTGCCGCTCCCTCGGCACGTGCGCCGGTCCCGAGCGGACCGACCAGGACCGCGACCGGGACGGAACTCGCCTCGATCCGGCGGACCAGCGCGTCGATGTCGGACGAGACGCCTCCGCGCGACGAGTACTGCAGCACGATGAGTTCGGACCCATGCGCCTCGGCCAGCGCGATCACGTCGGTGACCTCGTCGACGACGGGAGGATCGATGAACCCACCGCGCAGTGGCAACACCTCGACACGGCGGGGGTCGTCGACGACCCCACCGGGACAGGAGCTCGAGGGCTCGACCTCGGCAGCCGGCGATGGCGTGGCCAGCAGGCCGAGCCCGAGACCTGCGAGGCAGGACACGACGAGGGTGCGGCGCAACACCGCGAACAGGGTGGACATGGGCGCAATCCTACCCCCGGGCGTGCACGTACCCGTCCGCCCCGGCATGCTCTGTGACGACGAGGAGTTCGATGATGAGCGAAGCTCGACCGAGCGCGTCCGGTGCCGCCGCACGCGGTGGCGAGCCCTCTGACGACGCGACCGAGGCGCCTGCCGCACCGCCCGCTGCCGAGGACCCACCCAGCACCTCGACCACGCAGGACGCCCCGAGCCCCGGCACCACCGACCTCAACCCGGTGATGCCCCACCGCCCTCCACGACCTCCTCGGCGCACCGGGGTCTTCGTCGACACCGAGGACCTGCGCGAACACGTCGGCGACCTGCTGCGTGCGATCCTCGGGGGTTACGAGGTCGACGCGTTCGGCAACTTCACCTTCACGCACGAGGGCGCGCGGGTGTTCGTCACGGTGGGCCCCAGCCCCGTGGGCCCCCAGGTCGGCATCTTCTCCGTCACCAACCTCGACCTCGACCTCGAGGTGGCGCTGGCCACCTTCCTGCTGACGACCAACCACGCCCTGGGGTTCGGTGCGTTCAGCTACGACCGCGCGAACCGGGCGGTCTGGCTGCGCCACACCCTGCTCGGCACGACCCTCGACCTGCCCGAGCTCCACGCAGCCGTCGCGGCGATCGCATCGACCGCGGCGTCGCTCGACGAGACGATCCGCGACCAGTTCGGTGGACGCACGTTCCAGGAGGCCCCGGACGACGTGCAGCGGCGGATGGAACCTCCCGAGACGTCGTCGGGGCCCCTGCCCAACGCCAGTGGCTACCTGTAGCGCGCAGCGTCGACGCGGCACAGCCCCTGTCCAGTCGCACACCCCGCCACCACGACCCGATGCGGGTCGTCGGTACCCTCTGACGATCATTGGCAGCACCCGCCGTGCCGCCCCTCGGAGGCCCCCGGATGAACTCGAGCAACCGAGCCACGGCCGTGGCGGTGCGCGTCGCGCTGATGTTCGGCATCGTGGGCCTCGTCGGCGTGCTGATCGGCGCACTGTTCCTGCCCGCTGCGATCGCCGCGAACGACGTCGTCCGGGCCGTGCGCACCGACATCCTCGACGTCGCACCGATGGGTGACGCGGCGATGCAGCCGCAGAACTCCTACGTCTACGACGCGTTCGGCCAACAGCTCGCGGAGCTCACGTTCGAGGAGAACCGCGTCCCGGTCTCCCTTGGTGAGATCCCCCAGGTCGCGATCGACGCGGTGCTCGCGACCGAGGACGCGACCTTCTACTCCCACGATGGGGTGCACCACCTGTCGATCATCCGGGCCGCCATCGACAACTTTCGAGCCGGTTCCATCGAGTCCGGAGCGTCGACACTCACCCAGCAGTACGTGAAGATGGCGTTCCTCTCGCCGGAGCAGACGTATCAGCGCAAGATCGAGGAGGCCATCTACGCGCTGGAGATCGAGCGCCGTCTCAGCAAGGACGAGATCCTCGAGCTCTACCTCAACCGCAGCTACTACGGCAGCAGCGTCTATGGCATCGGCACCGCGGCGGAGCGCTACTTCTCCAGGGACGTGCGGGAACTGAGCCTCGGAGAGGCCGCGACCCTCGCCGGCATCCTGCGGTCCCCGGAACGCAACAACCCGATCTCCAGCATCGAGAACGCCCAGACACGGCGCGACATCGTCCTGCGACAGATGGCCAACCACGGGTTCATCTCCCAGGCGCAGGCCGAGGCCGCGATCGACGAGAACCTGCGGATCCTCGTCTCGGAACCCCCACCGCCGGAGTACCCGTTCTGGACCGACTGGGTGTCGCGGCTGCTCGTCAACGAGCAGCTGGCCGAGGCTCTTGGCACGCAGATGAACGCACTGGAGGCCATGGGGCCGACCGCTGAGGAACGCCGCCGTCGCGTGTTCCAGGCGGGCCTGCGGATCCACACGACCCTCGACCCCGACATGCAGGAGTATGCGGAGGAGGCCATCCGCGCGTCCCTCACCTACGAGGACGAACCCCTGCACGAGATCGCGCAGGAGCCCATGGGGTCGATCGTGTCGATCGAACCCGGCACCGGCGCAATCCGGGCACTTGCCGTCGGGCCCCACACCTACGGCACGTGTGCCGAGGACAACAGCTGGGTCGGGGAGACCGAGGACGGGCTGCTGCTGTGTGACCGCACCAAGGTCAATCCGGCGGTCAACGGGGTCGGCGGGTCGGGCCGCCAGCCGGGATCGGCGTACAAGCCGTTCGTGACCGCCGCAGCCCTTGAGGACGGTGTCCCGCCGTCCCTGACACTCGACGCACGTGGACCCGCCGAGATCGAGGGGTGCGTCGACTACGACGGGGGCACTGCCGGGACCTGGACGGTCCGCAACTCGGGCGGCAACGACATCCTCGACATGTACGAGGCGATGGCCCGGTCGAGCAACGTGTTCCACGCGATGCTCGTCGCAGAGATCGGCCCGGAGAAGCTGGTCAACATGTCGCACCGGCTCGGGATCACCGCGGAGCTCGAGGCGAACTGCTCGCTCGCGCTCGGGGCCGCCGACGTGACCCCGCTGGAGATGGCCACCGCCTACGCGACGCTCGCCAACCGCGGCGAGTACTGCGCCCCGTTCCCCATCACCCGCATCGAGGATGCCGACGGCCGGGTCATCTGGGAGCACACGCCAGACTGTCGCCAGGTCGTCGACACCGAGGTGGCCGACCGCGTGGTCGACATCCTCGCCGGGCCGGTGCGAGGCGGCGGTACGGCTCCGGGCGCCAACCTGGGTACCTGGCCGACGCGCGGCAAGACCGGGACGACCGACAACAACGTCGACGCCTGGTTCGTCGGCTTCGTTCGCCAGCTGGCGACGGCCGCATGGGTCGGCTACCCGAACGGGCAGCGCTTCTATGTCGACGAGGACACCGCCGAGGAGGTGTGCGGCACCCAGCACTTCCTGAACCAGTGTCCGCCCACCACCCAGCTCATGCGGGGCGTGACCATCGCCGGCACCGCGTACTCCCAGGTCTTCGGTGGCACCATCGCTGCCCCGATGTGGCGCCTGTACATGGGCAACGCCGTGCAGCAGTTCGAACCGCAGGGCTTCCCGGCCCCGCCGCCGATGCCCCGCGGACAGGTTCCCGACCTGCTCGGCATCGGCGACCAGGAGGCGATCCTGGATCGTGCGGTCGAGGCCGGCTTCCGGGTCCTGTTCGAGGACGTGGAGAGCCACCTGCCCCAGGGGGAGATGTTCAGCCAGTCCCCGTCGGCCGGCACCGACGTCCCCCTGGGGACCCTGATCGTGATCGAGGTGTCCGACGGCACCGGATCCATCCCGGAGGTCCCGGACATCGTGGGCATGGAACGTGACGAGGCCCGCCAGCTCGTCCTCAGTCGCGGCTTCCAGTTCGGCACGATCTACCGCGAGGTGGACGATCCAGACCAGGACGGCCGGGTCATTCGCCAGGAGCCCCGTCCGGGTACCGAGCAGGACGACGATGCCTTCGACGACGACCCCCGGGTGATCATGTACGTCGGCGAGTACCAGTGACGTCGAGGCGCCGGGTGTCCCCCGCGATGCGGGTCACCGCTGCCGTGCTCGCCGCGGGGGTCGGGTGCGTCGCGTACGGCACGTTCGTCGAGCGACGCTGGTACGCACTGCGCCGGGTCACGGTGCCGGGCGTTCTCCGGGGAGGTGGACGTCTCCGGATCCTGCACGTCAGCGACGTCCACCTCGTACCGGGACAGGACCATCGCGTCCGATTCCTCGAGGAGCTGTCCGGGGAGGACCACGACCTGGTGGTCGCGACCGGTGACCTCATGGGTGCGGCCGAGGCCGCGGACGCGACCGTCGCGGCGCTCGCCCCGCTGACCCGTGAGGGGCGTCCCGGACTGGTCGTGCTCGGGAGCAACGACCTCTACGGCCCCGTGGTCAAGTCCCCGCTGAGCTACTTCCTGCCTCCGCGGCGCCGCGCACACGGTGCCCGGCTCGACACGCAGCGCATGATCGACGGCCTCGCCGCGCACGGCTACCGGACTCTGTGCAACGAGGCCGTCACGCTCGACACGCCAGCCGGCACCGTGGTCGCCGGTGGGATCGACGACCCGCACCTCGACACCACGGTGATGCCGACCGCCGACGAGGTTGCGGGTCCGTCGGTCGACGACGCCGTCCTGCGACTCGGGCTGGTGCACGCGCCCTACCTCGAGGCGCTCGACGTGCTCGTCGAGGCCGGGCACGACCTGCTGATGGCCGGTCACACGCACGGCGGACAGGTGCGTCTCCCCCCGATCGGGGCGCTGGTGGGCAACTGTGACCTGCCCCTCGACCAGGTGCGGGGGCTGTCGAGGTATCGGGACCGGTGGCTGCACGTCTCGGCCGGGCTCGGTCACTCGAGGTACGCACCGTTCCGCTTCGCGTGCCGCCCCGAGGCGACCATCCTCGACCTCACCTGACCCGACGGGGACGGGGGCTGCCCGGACCCGTCGGGCGTTTCGCATGGTCCTCCGGGCCGGGGTACGCTCCCGCGCGTTCCCGTTCGGGGACGTCACCACCGGGATGTAGCGCAGCTTGGTTAGCGCGCCTCGTTCGGGACGAGGAGGCCGGCGGTTCGAATCCGCCCATCCCGACTTGACGCGCGGCCCCCAGGGGCCGTGTGTCTGTCTACAGCGAGGTCCTCGACCGCCGATCAGCCCTCGGCGACGACGAGTTCTGCGATCTGCACGGCATTGAGCGCCGCACCCTTGCGCAGGTTGTCCCCGACGACGAACAGGTTCAGCACCTGCGGATCTGCAAGGTCGTCACGGACGCGGCCCACGAAGACCTCGTCGCGGCCTGCCGAGGCCAGCGGCGTCGGGTACTCGAGGGGCTCGCCGTCACGGCCGTCGCCATCCACGACGCGTAGGCCCGGTGCGCCCGAGAGCGCCGCCAGCGCATCGTCACGAGTCACGTTGCCGGAGAACCGCAGCCGAGCGGCGATCCCGTGGCCGACGACCACGGGGACGCGCACGCACGTCGGAGACACCGCCAGCCGGGGCAGATCGAGGATCCGGCGCGACTCGTTGACGAGCTTCATCTCCTCGTCGGTGTAGCGGTTGTCGCCGAACGATCCACAGTGGGGCAGCACGTTGAACGCGATGGCTCGAGAGAAGACCTCGGGGTCGACGGAGTCCTCGAGCCCGGCGCCGTGCAATCGCAATCGCTCTGCCTCGTCGACGAACGCGCGCGCCTGGTCCAGCAGTTCGTCGATGCCGGACATGCCGGCGCCGCCGGCCGCCTGGTAGCTCGTCGCCACCATCTCGGTGAGGCCGAACGCGTCGTGCAGCGGCTTGACGGCCACCATCAGGACCATGGTCGTGCAGTTCGGGTTCGCGATGATCCCCTTCGGTCGCTGCGTGGCCGTCGCGGGGTTCACCTCGCTGACCACCAGCGGCACGTCGGGATCCATCCGGAACGCGGACGAGTTGTCGACCACGACCGCGCCTGCGTCCACCGCAGTGGACGCCCACTCGCGTGAGCGCGTCGCACCGGCCGAGAAGATCGCCACGTCGATCCCGTCGAACGCGTCGGCGTCGACGGCCTGGATCTCCACCTCGGTGTCACGCCAGGCGACCCGTCGACCCGCGGAACGTTCGGACGCGAGCAGCACCGGCGGGCCCTCCACCGGGAAGGCTCGCGCGTCGAGCAGCCGCAGGATCTCCGTCCCCACGGCTCCCGAGGCTCCGAGCACGGCGACACGCGGCATCAGGCCACCTGCCCGTCGGCACCCAGTCCAAACGCGGCGTGCACGGCCTGCACCGCCGTCTCGACCTGGTCGCGCGAGACCACGACCGACACTCGGATCGTCGAGGTGGAGATCATCTCGATGTTGACGCCCGCCGCGGACAGGGCCGCGAACATCTGCGCCGCGATCCCCGGGTGGGTCTTCATCCCGGCCCCGATCAGCGACACCTTGGCGATGTCGTCGTCGATGGCGACGCCGTCCGCACCGATCTCCCTACCCAGCGGTTCGAGCACGCCTCGGGCGCGGGCGGTGTCCTCGAGCGGCAGCGTGAACGAGATGTCGGTGTGGCCGTCCTGCGAGACGTTCTGGACGATCATGTCGACGTTGATGTGCTCGTCGGCGAGCATGGAGAACAGGCGTGCCGCGACCCCGGGACGGTCAGGGACGTTTCGGATGGTGACCTTCGCCTCCGACGTGTCGTGCGCGACACCAGAGATGATGGCGTCCTCCACGGCTTCCTCCTCTGGGCCGATCCACGTGCCTTCACCAAAACTGAACGACGAGCGTACGTGGATGCGCACGCCGTGGTTGCGACCGAACTCGACGGAACGAACCTGCAGCACCCGTGCCCCCTGGGCCGCGAGCTCGAGCATCTCCTCGTAGGACACGAAGTCGAGCTTCCGGGCGGCGGGCACGATCCTCGGGTCGGCCGTGAACACCCCGTCGACGTCCGTGTAGATCTCACACACGTCGGCCGACAGTGCCGCGGCGAGCGCCACGGCGGTGGTGTCCGACCCGCCACGGCCCAGCGTCGTGACGTCCTTCGTGTCCTGGCTGACCCCCTGGAAACCGGCGACGATCACGACGTTGCCGGCATCGAGCGCGTCGCGGACCCGGCCCGGGGTGATGTCGACGATGCGCGCCCTGCCGTGCACGGCATCGGTGATGATCCCGGCCTGCGAGCCGGTGAACGACTTCGCGGGGACCCCCCGCTCGGCGAGCGCCATCGCCAGCAGCGACATCGAGATGCGCTCCCCCGACGTGAGCAGGATGTCGAGCTCGCGTTCCGGTGGGGTGTCGCTGATGCGCGCCGCCATGTCGATGAGTTCGTCCGTCGTCTTGCCCATGGCGGAGACGACCACGACGGTCTGGTTGCCGCCTCGGTGGGAGCGGGACACGCGGTCGGCGACGCGCTTGATGCGGTCGACGTCGCCGACGGAGGTCCCGCCGTACTTCTGCACGACGATGGACACGGGGTGGCAGCCTTCGTGGGAGCGGTGGTCGATGGAAGCCGCTCGTGCGCCGGGTCGTGCGCTCGTTCTCGCGAGCTCGGGTGCGCGACGTGGCGGCGCCCCTGTCGACGATCGTCGGGCGGGGCCCGACCAGCCTACGCGGCCGCCCGTCGGGTTTCATATCGGCCCTGCCGACCCTTGGCCGCCGGCCCCGCGATCGTCTCGGTCCCGCCCGGGGTGAC
>JBBDIX010000066.1:0-2590 GCA_040880235.1 Nitriliruptoraceae bacterium | reverse complement strand
GACATCAAGGGTCGTATCGCGCAGATCAAGGCCGAGATCGACAAGACCGACTCCGACTGGGACCGCGAGAAGCTCCAGGAGCGCCTCGCGAAGCTCTCCGGCGGCGTCGCGGTCGTCAAGGTCGGCGCAGCCACCGAGACCGAGCTCAAGGAGGTCAAGCACCGCATCGAGGACGCACTGTCCGCGACGCGTGCGGCCGTCGAGGAAGGCATCGTCGCCGGTGGTGGCACCGCGCTGCTGCAGGCCGAAGCCGGTCTCGGCAAGCTCAAGCTCGACGGTGACGTCGCGACGGGTGCACGCATCATCCGCCGGGCGCTGTCGTCGCCGCTGTACTGGATCGCGTCGAACGCGGGCCTCGAGGGCTCGGTCGTCGTCGAACGGGTGCGCGGTATGGACGCAGGCCACGGCCTCAACGCGCTCACGGGCGAGTACGAGGACCTGCTCAAGGCCGGAGTCATCGACCCGGCGAAGGTGACGCGTTCGGCACTCCAGAACGCGGCCTCCATCGCGGGTCTGCTGCTCACCACCGAGGTGCTCATCGCCGACAAGCCTGAGCCTGAACCGGCCGAGGCGGCCGGTGGGCACGACCACGGCATGGGTGGCATGGACTTCTGAGCCCACCCGCGGGCGTTCGTCCCGCACACGCGACTGGGGTCTCGCTTCGGCGGGGCCCCTTTCGCGTGCCCCAGCGGGTCGTGTCCGGGGTGCGCGAGTAGGCTCGGCGAGGTTGTCGTGTCTCGAGGGATTCGTGTCGGAATTGGTGGCCAAGCTCGCGGACCGTTCGGCCCGCGTGGCGGTGCTCGGTCAGGGCTACGTGGGGCTCGTGGTGGCGATGCGGGCCTCGGAGGCGGGGTTCGACGTCGTCGGGCTCGAGGTGAACCCGCAGCGGGCGGCGCAGTTGGCAGCCGGGACCTCGTACATCGAGGACGTACCCGACGAGGTGCTGGCGGCGGCGTTGGGCCGCGGGTATCGCCCGACGTCGGATCCGGCGGATCTCGCTGGTTTCGACGTCGCGGTGATCTCGGTGCCGACACCGCTCCGGGATGGTCTGCCGGATCTGGAGTTCATCGAGTCGGCAGGCCGTACCGCCGGCGAGTTCCTGTCGCCCGGCGCGCTGGTGGTGTTGGAGTCGACGACGTATCCGGGCACGACCGAAGAGTTGTTGCAGCCGATCCTCGAGCAGGCCTCGGGGCTGTCGGCACCCGAGGGGTTCCTGCTCGGCTACTCGCCGGAGCGGATCGATCCCGGCAATCCGGCCTGGGGGCTCGCGAACACGCCCAAGATCGTCTCCGGGATCGATGCGGCGTCGACGGCGGCGGTCGACGCATTCTTCTCCGCGTTCGTCGCCGACACGGTGCCCGTGTCCGGGTGTGGCGAAGCCGAGTTGGCCAAGGTGATCGAGAACACGTTCCGTCACGTCAACATCGCGCTGGTCAACGAGCTGGCGATGTTCGCCTCGGACTTGGGGATCGACGTCAACGAAGCAATCGACGCGGCATCGACGAAGCCGTTCGGGTTCATGCCGTTCCGGCCAGGTCCGGGCGTCGGCGGCCACTGCCTGCCGATCGACCCGTCGTACCTGTCATGGAAGGTGCGGATGTCGCTGGGGGAGTCGTTCCGCTTCATCGAACTCGCGAACGACATCAATGAGCACATGCCGCAGTACGTCGTGCGTCGGGTCGCCGCCGCGTTGAACCTCGATCGCAAGGCGGTGAACGGGTCGCGGATCGTGGTGCTTGGCCTGGCCTACAAGCCGGGTGTCGGCGACATGCGGGAATCGCCGGCGGTGGCGATCGCCGATCAGCTCGTTGCGCTCGGCGCCGACCTCGTCGCCGTCGAACCGTTCGCACACGATACGTCCGAGATTGCCCATCTCGATGTGGTGACCTCGATCGACACCGCCGGGCTTTCCGCCGCCGATCTGGTGCTGCTCGTCACCGATCATGACGAGTTCGACTATGCCGAGCTTGTGACGACCGCACCGCTGGTGCTCGACACCCGCAACCGGCTGGCAGACCCGACCCTGCCGTCGCCGGTCGGCCGTGTCGAGCGTCTCTGATCAGCCCGAAACGTCGCGGAGCGGCCGCCACCAGGCCTCGTTGTCGCGATACCAGGCGATCGTGTCCGCCAGCGCATCGTCGAATGTGCGCTCGGGCCGCCAGCCGAGCGCGCGAATGCGTGCCGTGTCGACGGCATAGCGCCGGTCGTGGCCCGGCCGGTCGGTGACGTGCGTGATGCGGTCGGGGTCTGCGTCGAGTGCGGCGACGATCGCCTGGGCGATGTCGAGACTGGTGCGCTCGTTGCCCGCGCCGATGTTGTAGACGGTGCCGGGCTCGCCTTCGGTCAGCACGAGCCAGTGTGCGCGCACGTTGTCGTCGACTGCCGTCCAATCCCGGATCTGTGCCCCGTCGCCGTAGACGGGCAGGTCTTCGCCGTTGAGCAGGTTGGTGACGAACCGGGGGATGAGCTTCTCCGGGTGCTGGTAGGCGCCGAAGTTGTTGGTCGTCCGGGTGACGAGGATCGGGAAGTCGTAGGTCGTCGTGTACGCCTGGGCGAGCAGGTCGGCGCCCGCCTTCGACGCCGCGTAGGG
>JBBDIX010000065.1:0-2605 GCA_040880235.1 Nitriliruptoraceae bacterium | reverse complement strand
GCGCGCTCGCGGGCACCTGGCCGCTGGCCGCCAGCACGGCGAGAGCCAGTGGCAGGTCGAACCCGGTGCCGACCTTGGGCAGGTCCGCCGGCGCGAGGTTGACCACCACGCGTTCCCGTGGCCAGCGCAGACCGCTGCGCTGGATCACCGTGCGAACCCGGTCCTGTGCCTCACGCACCGCCGTGTCGGCGAGGCCGACGAGGCGCAATCCGGGAAGCCCGGGTGTACGGACACACTCCACGCGAACGGCGTGCGGGGTGAGCCCGACGATCGCGACCCCATGCACCACGGACAGTCCCGCGGTCACCACGCGTGCGGCACGTGGGTGAGGGAACCGTGACGACCGAGGTCAACGGCCACGAGGTCGAAACGCACCGTGCGCAGTCGCAGACGAGACTCCGAGAGGAACGCCGTCGTCAGCCGTGAGATCCGACGTCGCTGGTCGACGCCCAGCGCCGCGACCGCCCCACCGAACCGGTCGGCGTCCCGTCGCGTCTTGACCTCACACACGACCAGCGCGGAGCCGTCGACGTCCACGGCGACGACGTCCAGTTCTCCTCGCAGCGGTCCGGCAGCGATCCGCCACCGGGTCGCGAGCACCTGCATGCCGTGGCCGGCGAGGTGGCGCGCCGCGAGACGCTCACCGATGCGCCCGGTGTCATGTGGTGTCGCACGGGCGGTGTGCGTCAGCGACTCGTGACATGGCTGGTCGTCAGGTGCCCCGTCGGACACGTCGCCGGCAGGGTGGGTGGTCGTGGCGTGGTGGTCGTCCATGTCCAGGACCGTACGAACCAGACGTCTGCGTCACGGATCTGCGTGGCCCCGGCCTGTGGACGAACCGGCCAGCGACGCGGGACGCGGTCAGAACAGGCCGACGGCCCAGGCGACGGCCCCGACGATGAGCACGATCGCGGCCACGAGCAGCCAGATGTCGTTGCGCTTGTCGTCGCGGTAGCGACGTGTGGCGTCGAATCCCACGGTCACTCCATCGAGGTCTGCCGTCACGGTCAGCTGTCGAGGAAGGTCGGCATCTCGTGGTCGTCGTGGCTGAGTTCCTCGATGTTGACGTCGCGGAACGTCAGGACGTGTACGTGCTTGATGAACCGGGCGGTGCGGTACATGTCCCACACCCAGGCGTCACGCAGTTCCAGCTCGAACCACAGTTCGCTGCCCTCGCGCGTGGCGACGTCGACCTCGTTGCACAGGTAGAACCGACGCTCGGTCTCCACGACGTAGCGGAACATGCGCACGACGTCGCGGTACTCCCGGTACAGCGACAGTTCGAGGTCTGTCTCGAACGCATCGAGTTCCTCTGGCCCCACGCGACGACCTCGGTCCGGTGACGACGGCACCTGCACGACCGAAGCGTAGCGACGGGTGACCAGCTGACCCGTTCGACGACACGAGGCGACTACGGTCCGATCGTCCACCACCCGGCGAGACACATGCGCCACACGACCCTGCCAGGCCCACCGCCCGGTGTCCGCCTCGAGCGTGCCCACTGGGCCGCTGGTCGTGTCGTGGCAGGCGTCGACGAGGTGGGACGAGGCGCCTGGGCCGGACCCGTCTCCGTGGGCGTGGTGGCCCTCGATCCGAGCCGTCGCGTCCACGGTCTGCGCGACTCGAAGATGCTCACGCCGGCCCAGCGTGAGCGCGCCGCGCAGCGGCTGCACACAGCGGCACTGGCGCTGGCCGTCGGCCATGCGACGAGCACGGAGATCGACGAGGTCGGGCTCAGCGAGGCCCTGCGCCGGGCGACCCGACGCGCCGTCGAGGCGCTCGGTGTCCGACCCGACGTCCTGCTCGTGGACGGCAACTGGGACTTCGCCACGGGCCTGGCCCCAACCACCAGGACGCTCGTGCGTGGCGACCGGCGGTCGAGTTCGATCGCGGCCGCGTCGATCGTCGCCAAGGTGACCCGCGACCGGATGCTCGTGGACGCGGATCCGCAGCACCCGGCGTACGCGTTCGCGTCGAACAAGGGGTACGGATCCCCCGCTCACCGTCGCGCCCTCGCGGTGCTCGGTCCCTGCGGACTGCACCGCGCCTCCTGGGCGCCGATCAGCCGGCTGGTTCCGGAATCGAGAGAGCTTCCGTCGTCAGGCGGCCCGCGTTCGACATCGGCCAGATGATGATCGCGGCGCGTCCGATGACGTCGTCGCGCGCGACGAAGCCGAGGCCACGCCTGGAGTCCGACGAGTTGCCCCGGTTGTCGCCGAGCAGGAAGTAGTGGTCGTCGGGCACGGTCACCGGCCCGAAGTTGTCCCGGTCACCAAGCACGACGTACGGCTCGTCCAGCGTGTGCCCGTTGACGGACACGTCGCCATCCACGAGTTCGACCACGTCTCCCCCGACGCCGATCACCCGTTTGACGTAGTCACGCGCGGAGATGGGGACGACACCGAGGAACTGCCACGCGCCGCGCTGCAGTCGCGTCGCCAGTGGTTCGTCGCCCTCTGGCCGTGACGCGCCCCCGAACACGATGACCTCACCGTGCTGCGGATCACGGAAGTGGTAGGTGACCTTCTCCACGACCATGCGATCGTCGACCTGCAGGGTCGGTTCCATCGAACTCGACGGGATGAAGAACACCTGCAGCACGAAC
>JBBDIX010000064.1:0-16422 GCA_040880235.1 Nitriliruptoraceae bacterium | reverse complement strand
ATCACGGTCCAGCCCCATCCTCAGCCCCTCGACGGCCAGCCCGAGGACCCGACGGACCCGAACGCCACCGTTCCGGCGCACCCCTTCGACGTCCTCTCGGACGCCGCGGTGACGTCGTTCGTCCCGGCTCCTGTGGAGGCTCCCCGGTACTCCGACGCCGACCATCCCCTGCACGCCCCGGGACGGCCGGACGGACTCACCGTGAGCCTGCCCCAGCGCCGCGAACCCGCCGAGGACGTCGAACCCGACACCCAGCTCAATCCCAAGTACTCGTTCGACGACTTCGTCATCGGTTCCTCCAACCGTTTCGCCCACGCGGCCGCCACGGCGGTGGCCGAGGCTCCGGCGAAGTCGTACAACCCGCTCTTCATCTACGGCGGGGCCGGGCTCGGAAAGACGCACCTGTTGCACGCCATTGGCCACTACGTGCGAAATCTGTACCCCCGCCTCGAGGTGCGCTACGTCACGACGGAGCAGTTCACCAACGAGTTCATCAACGCGATCCGTCATGACCACATCACGAGCTTCCAGCGCACCTATCGGCAGACCGACCTGCTCCTGATCGACGACATCCAGTTCCTCGAGCGGGCGGAACGCACCCAGGAGGAGTTCTTCCACACGTTCAACGCGCTGCACAACGCGGAGAAGCAGATCGTCATCTCCAGCGACCGTCCTCCCAAGCAGATCGCCCAGCTGGAGGATCGACTCCGTAGCCGGTTCGAGTGGGGGCTGATGACCGACGTCCAGCCGCCCGACCTGGAGACCCGGATCGCGATCCTCCGCAAGAAGTGCGAGGCGGACGAGCTGGGCATGGACCCCGACGTCCTCGAACTCATCGCGTCACGCGTCCAGTCGAACATCCGTGAGCTCGAGGGTGCCCTGATCCGTGTGTCGGCGTTCGCGAGCCTCCAGCGGGCTCCTGCGGACATCCAGATGGCCGAGACGGTGCTCAAG
Organism: Nitriliruptoraceae bacterium; assembly: GCA_040880235.1. Lineage (GTDB taxonomy): Bacteria > Actinomycetota > Nitriliruptoria > Nitriliruptorales > Nitriliruptoraceae > JBBDIX01. The sequence goes on along the minus strand of JBBDIX010000064.1, from coordinate 15,468 downwards.
GACCTCTTCCCGGATGATCGGGACAAGGAGGTCTCGCTCCAGCTCATCATGGTCGAGGTCGCCGACTACTTCTCGCTCACCCTCGACGACCTCTGTTCGCCGTCACGCAGCCGGCAGCTCGTCCTCGCCCGCCAGATCGCCATGTACCTGAGCCGCGAACTCACCGACCTCTCCCTGCCACGCATCGGCAAGGCGTTCGGTGGGCGTGACCACACCACCGTCATGCACGCGAAGCAGAAGATCGCCCTGCTGATGCAGGAGCGCCGGACCGTGTACAACCAGGTCCAGGAACTCACGAATCGGATCAAGACACAGGCGAGGCACGCGCGATGATCGAGTCCTCAACCCCGGTGGACCCGCCCGTGGACACACGGTGGACATCCCGGGTCCCCTGTGGAGGTACATCCCTGTCATTCGGTGACCTGTGGACAGCCCGCCGGCGCACCCACAGGTTGTCCACCCCCACGATCTCCCGCCTGAGCAGGCGCGATGCCCCCCTTTCCCCAGTGTCCACACCCCCGATGACGGAGACGGAATTGATGCAATACTCCTTGTCCTTCGTCAGGGCTGTGGACCAGCAAGGAGTTGACACGTGAAACTGCGGGCCGAGAAGTCCGAGTTCGCCGAGGCGATCTCGTGGGCCACACGGACCGTCGGCACCCGGATCACGCTGCCTGCACTGTCGGGCGTGTTCCTCGAGGCTGCCGACGGACGCCTGACCTGTCGTGCCACGGACCTGGAGGTGGCTGCGGAGATCAGCATCCCGGTCGAGATCGAGCGTCCGGGGACCCTGCTGCTGCCGGCGCGACTGCTGTCGCAGCTCGTGGCCCGGTTCGCCGATGCCCCGGTGGACGTCGACGCCGACGAGACACGCGTGGAGATCTCCTGCGGGAAGGCGACGTTCCACGTCCGGTCCATGCAGGCAGAGGACTTCCCGACGCTCACCGGTCCCGACGACGAGGCAGCCCGTGGGGTGCTGGGAGCCAGCGCCTTCTCCCGGATGGTCGGTCAGGTCGCGCGTGCCGCGGCGACCGACGAGGGGCGGCCGGTGCTCACCGGGGTCCTGCTCACCGCCCACGACGGCAACCTGGTGGCCGCGGCGACCGACAGCTACCGGTTGGCCGTGCGGTCGATCGACTGGAAACAGCCGATAGAGGCGACCGCGCTCGTCCCGTCCCGGTCCCTGCAGGAGGCGGCCAAGGCGGCGTCGGAACGCGGGGGAGAGGTCACCCTGGTGGTGGAGGACACGCAGGTGTCGTTCCTGTTCGACGACAGGCGGCTGACCACCAAGCTCATCGAGGGCACCTTCCCGAACTACGAGGCGCTGCTGCCCGACGGGTTCGAGACCGCCGTCACCGTCGATCGTGCGGAGCTCATCGAGGCGCTGCAGCGCGTGGCCATCGTCGCGATGGGGCAGGCCAACACGCCCGTGACCCTGACGTTTGCCGACGGATCGGTGGAACTCCAGGCATCCAACCAGGAGATGGGCGACGCGACGGAGAGCCTTCCCGTGGACATCGAGGGAGACGGGCTGACGATCTCGTTCAATCCGTCGTTCATGCTTGCCGGGCTGGAGGCCACCGGGTCCGACCGGATGCGCATCGAGCTGCGCGATGGTCTCAAGCCTGCGGTGCTCCGTCCGGTGTCCGACGGCGACTCCGTGGACGATCTCACCTACCTGCTCATGCCGGTGCGCGTGAACTGAGCGCCCGGCGAGGCGGACAGGTCGTGCAACGTGTGGGTGAGGACGCTCGAACTGACCGACATCCGTTCCTATGCGCAGGCTCGGGTGGCGTTCACCCCCGGCGTGACCCTGCTGCTGGGACGCAACGCCCAGGGCAAGACCAACCTCGTCGAGGCACTGCACCGCATCGCGACCGGCGTGTCGCACCGCACGGCGAGTGACACGCCGCTCGTGCGCGCTGAGGCCTCCGACGGCATCGTGCGCACCGAGTTCGAGACCGACGAGGGCCGCCGGCGGACCGTCGAACTGCAGCTGTCGACGCAGGGAAGGGGACGGATCCGTGTTGACGGGCAGGACGTGCGGCGGGCTGCCGACGCCGTCGGGGCGCTGCGCACGGTGATGTTCTCGCCGGAGGATGTCGCGATCGTCCGCGGGGACCCCGAACAGCGTCGACGGTTCCTCGACGAGGTGCTCGCCCAGCGGCGACCGGCCTACGGAGCCGCCCGCCAGGACTACGACCGGGTGCTGCGCCAGCGAAACCAGCTGCTCCGCAGACTGCGAGCCCTGGCGCCGGACGCGGCGCGACGGGCTCGCGACACCCTCGAGTCCTGGACGGAACAGGCGATCACCCTCGGGACCCAGATCACTGCGGCACGGTTGGCGGCCGTGCGCGCCCTGGACGGGCCCGTGGACCGCCTCTATCGCGAGTTCGCCGACCGTCCGGAGCAGATCCGGGTGACCTACCGCCCGCCGATCGACCTCGAGGTCACCGCCGCGACGGACGGGCCCTCCGCGAGCGAGATCGCCGAGGCGATGCGCCGAACGTTCGACCAGCGGCTCGACGAGGAACTGCGGCGGGCCACCACACTGGTCGGCCCGCACCGCGACGACGTGGATCTGCACATCGGGTCCCTGGCAGCACGCGCGTACTCGTCTCAGGGGGAGGCGTGGTCGCTCGCGATGTCGTTGCGACTCGCTTCGCACCAGCTGCTGGCCGAGGTGGGGGATCGGCCGGTGGTGATCCTCGACGACGTGTTCGCCGAGCTCGACGACACCCGGCGACAGCGGCTGGCCGATGCGTGCACGCGTTTCGACCAGGTGTTCGTCACCGCTGCGACCGGTGCCGAGGTCCCGCTGCAGGGCACCGTCCTGCGGGTCGTGCTTCGGGACGGTCGGTCAGAGATCGGACGCGACGACGTCGAGGTGGCCTCGTGACCACCGGAGAAGGGACTCCGCGCCGAACCCCGGACGCACGAGGTCGAGACCGGCGCGCCGGTGCGGTGGATCGGGACGAACGCGTCTACGAACGGCGTCGACGGGCGCAACGTCGACAGCGCCAGCAGCTCGACCGGGCCTCCTTCGATCCCGCGCCACCCGGCGACGACGACTGGACGGTCGCCGACGAAAAGACCGACGGGATCCACCGGGTGCCGGCTCCCCAGACCGTGGGAGAGACCCTTCGACAGCTGGTCGAACGCCGCGGGTGGAACGCCGCCCTGCTCTCGAGCTCGGTGTGGACCCACTGGGCCGCGATCGTGGGCGACGATCTCGCGCAGCGGTGCGAGCCGGCGAGGCTCCACCGAGGAGTACTGACCATTCGGGCCTACGACCAGCCCTGGGCCGTCCAGCTGCGGTACCTGCAGACGGTGCTCCGGCAGCGGTGCGACGAGGTCGTCGGGCTCCAGGCAGTGCGACGGATCGACATCGTGATCGGACCACCCCAGGGATCCGCGGACGGTGCCCTGCCTGACCGCCGATCCGATGCCGGAGACACGTGATGCCTGTCCTCGAGCGGACCCTCGCCGTGCTCGCGCTGGTGGCCCTCGGGATCACCGTCGTGTCGGTGACCCAGCTCGCGCGCCGGCGCGTCGCACCCGTGCTGGTCGACGCCGCGCTTCCGCTCGCCACGGCCATCGCGTTCGTCGCCACCGTGGGATCCCTGGCGATGTCGGAGGTCGCCGGATACACGCCGTGCGTGCTGTGCTGGTATCAGCGGATCGCGATGTACCCGTTGGTGGTGATCCTGCTGGTGGCCGCAGTGCGCCGGGATCGGGCCGTGTGGTGCACGGCGGTGCCCATCGCGGGGATCGGGGCAGCGATCGCCGCGTGGCACGTGGCCATCGAACACAATCCGTCACTGGCGGGTGACACCTGTGATCCTGCGGCGCCGTGTGCACTGCGCTGGGTCGAGGAGTTCGGGTTCCTCACACTGCCTACCATGGTCCTCATCGGGTTCCTCGCGATCATCGTGCTCACGCTCGTCGCACGACACGCCGGGAGCCTCCACCCCGACGACGAGCACCAACCGCCTCAGGAGACGTGATGGCAACGCGCGGCAAGGCCTCTCGATCGGATCGCCAGGGCCAGCGGATGCTGCTGTTCCTCGGGCTGGGCATCGTGGCGATCGCCGTGCTGATCGGGGTGCTGACGGCATCGGGTTCGGGAGGTCTCTCCGTGGACGAGGTCGCCGGCGAGGTGGAGATCACGGGAACGGCCCTGCCTCCGCATGGCGGTGACCCGATGGCGGACGTCGCCATGGGCCAGCTGGCGCCCGAGGTCCGCGGCGCGGGCCACGACGGCACGCCGGCGGCGATCGGCGGCGGCGCACAGGTCATCAGCTTCATGGCGGCGTGGTGCCCGTCGTGTCAGGCTGAGCTGCCCCACCTGGTCGACTGGTACGACGAGGGACTGTTCGACGACGGGGTCGAGCTGGTGGTCGTGTCCACCTTCCTGGACGCGACCCGGCCGAACTGGCCACCGCAGGACTGGTTCGAGGCGGAGGGCTACACCGGGACCGTGCTGGTCGACGACGCCGACAGTTCGGTTGCCCGCGCGTTCGGCATGTCGGCCAGCCCGTTCTGGGTGGTCATCGACGCCGACGGCAACGTCCTGTACCGGACGGCCGGGCAGCTCTCCCGGGAGAGCATGGTGGACATCACGAGCCTCCTGACGCAGTGAGGCGGACCAGCCATGATCTGCGTCCTGAGCGCCGCTGGCGGGGCATCGCGTGGAGGGGTACGAATACGGGGGTCACGATCCACAGACGGCTCCTGAGTGACGGGAGCGCGGGGGTGCAGGTGGTAGGATGTGCGCGTGGCGGCCCACGCAGCCGCACCCGTCTCCTTCCCTGAAGAGAGGTCCACGGTTGGCCGCTGCCCCGGACGTGTCCCCCACGACGACGACGTCCCCCGGAGCGGTTCGCTACTCCGCACAGGACATCACGGTCCTCGAGGGACTGGACGCGGTTCGCCGTCGTCCCGGCATGTACATCGGATCGACCGGCGCTCGCGGGCTGCACCACCTCGTGTGGGAGGTCGTGGACAACTCTGTCGACGAGGCCCTCGCCGGCCGTTGCACCCGGATCGACGTGACCCTGCTGGCCGACGGGGGCGTGCGCGTCGTCGATGACGGCTCCGGCATCCCGGTCGAGAATCACGTCAAGGAGGGTCGGTCGGCCCTCGAGGTCGTGCTCACGGTCCTGCACGCCGGAGGCAAGTTCGACTCACAGGCCTATGCCGTGTCGGGGGGACTCCACGGGGTCGGGGTCTCGGTCGTCAACGCCCTGTCGCACCGGCTGGTCGCGGAGGTCCGGCGTGATGGCGGCCTGCACCGCCAGTCCTTCTCACGAGGCGTGCCCGACGGTCCCGTCGAGCGCATCGGGGAGGCCGACGACACCGGGACACAGATCGAGTTCTGGCCGGACCCGGAGATCTTCGTCGAGGGTGTGGACTTCCAGCTCGACACCATCGTCCGGCGTCTGCGCGACACCTCGTTCCTCACGGCGGGCCTGCGCATCAACCTGCGCGACGAACGCGGAGACGAACCAGAGGAGCACTCGTTCCACGCGCCCGGCGGACTGCGCGACTTCGTCGACCACATCCGGGCGACCAAGGCGAAGGACGGCATTCATCCGCCGATCCACTTCGAGTCCGAAGAGGTGGGCCCCAACGGCCCCCACTCGGTCGAGATCGCCCTGCAGTGGATCAACGACTTCAACGACTCGATCCTGAGCTTCGCCAACACGATCAACACGCACGAGGGCGGGACTCACGAGGAGGGCTTCCGCACCGCCATCACCTCCTGCATCAACCGCTGGGCCAAGGACCGGGGATTTCTGCGGTCGAAGGAGGTCGACGCACTCACCGGTGACGACCTGCGCAGCGGGTTGGTCGCCATCGTGTCGGTCAAGGTCGGCGACCCCCAGTTCGAGGGTCAGACCAAGACCCGGCTCGGAAATTCAGAGGTCAAGTCCTTCGTCCAGACGACGACCTACGCGCGCCTCGCCGAGTGGCTCGAGGAGCACCCGAACGAGGGTCGCAACATCGTCCAGAAGGCCGAAGCCGAGGCCCAGGCACGTATCGCCGCCCGCAAGGCCCGGGACCTGACCCGCCGCAAGTCACTGCTCGAGTCGACCGCGCTGCCGGGCAAGCTCGCCGACTGTCAGACGCGCGACCCCGCAGAATCGGAACTGTTCATCGTGGAGGGCGACTCCGCCGGCGGGTCGGCCAAGATGGCGCGGGCTCGCCAGTTCCAGGCCATCCTGCCGATCCGGGGCAAGATCATCAACGTGGAGAAGGCCCGTCTGCCCAAGGTGCTCGCGAACACCGAGGTGCAGGCGCTCATCACCGCGATGGGCACGGGGTTCGCCGACGACTTCGACGTGGCGAAGGCGCGTTACCACAAGCTCATCCTGATGGCCGACGCCGACGTCGACGGTGCGCACATTCGCACCCTGCTGCTGACGTTCCTGTTCCGCCACATGAAGCCGCTGATGGAGGCGGGATACGTCTATCTGGCACAGCCGCCGCTCTACCAGATCACGCATCCGGTGAAGAAGAAGGAGGTGCACTACGCCTTCTCCGACCCGGAGCGCGACGCGATCGTCGCCCAGATGCCCTCCGACCGGAAGATCGACATCCAGCGGTTCAAGGGTCTGGGCGAGATGGACCCGTCCCAACTGTGGGAGACCACGATGAACCCCGAGACGAGGACGCTGAAGCTCATCACCCTCGACGACGCGGCCGCCGCGGAGGAGATGTTCACCATCCTCATGGGTGATGACGTCGCGTCACGGCGGGACTTCATCCAGTCCAACGCCCGGTACGCGACGATCGACGTCTGATGCGCCGCCAACTGCTCTGGCTGCTCGCCGGCCTCGTCATGCTGCCCGTCCTGCTGCTGGCGACGGCGCCCGAACTGATCGGGGCGGACCTGTCCGCGGCGGTGAGCCTGCTCGGCATCGTGCTGGCGGCCGGGGTTCCCGGGCTGATCCTGCTGGGCGTCGTCGCGGTGCGCCGCCGTCGGGCGAGCTCGCTGGCCAGCGCGAGCGACGGCGCTGCACCTGCACCGACCGCCGATGGCGACCCCGTGCGCACCACGGATCGCGACATCACGGATCGCGACACCCCGGAGACACCGTGACCGACCCTCTCGACCCCCCCGGCACGCCCGACGTGACGCCCGGCGACCCCGTCGCACGCGCCGATGACGGCACACCCCTCGACGCGGCGGGCAGCGTGCTCGCCGCTCGCGTCGAACCGGTCGTCATCGAGGACGAGATGCGTGCCTCGTACCTCGACTACGCGATGTCGGTCATCGTGGGGCGGGCGCTGCCCGACGTGCGAGACGGCCTGAAGCCGGTGCACCGCCGGATCCTGTACTCGATGGACGAGACCGGCCTGCGTCCTGACCGCCCCTACCGCAAGTGTGCGTCCGCGGTCGGCGACGTGATGAAGAAGTACCACCCCCACGGGGACTCGGCGATCTACGACGCCCTGGTCCGTATGGGTCAGGACTTCTCGATCCGCTACGAACTCATCGACGGCCACGGCAACTTCGGGTCGGTCGACGGGGACCCGCCCGCCGCGATGCGTTACACGGAGGCACGCCTGTCGCGCCTGGCGATGGAACTGCTTCGCGACATCGACGAGGAGACCGTCGACTTCGCCGCGAACTACGACGGTTACGAGCACGAGCCCCTCGTGCTGCCGTCCCGGTTCCCGAACCTGCTCGCCAACGGTGCGACGGGCATCGCCGTGGGCATGGCGACCAACATCCCGCCGCACAACCTGCGGGAACTGATCGACGCGACGATCGCGCTGATCGACGATGACGAGCTCACGGCGACCGACCTGATGGCCTACGTGCCCGGGCCGGACTTCCCGACCGGAGGGATGATCCTCGGGACCAACGGGGTGTACGACGCGTACACGACCGGACGCGGGTCGGTGCGCGTGCGCGCCGTGTGCACCATCGAGGAGGCCGACGGGCGCGGCGACCGGCAGCGGATCATCGTCACCGAGATCCCGTTCATGGTCAACAAGGCCAACCTGCTCCAGAAGATCGCCCAGCTGGTCAACACCAAGGTGCTCACGGGCATCGCGGATCTGCGCGACGAGTCCTCACGCGAGGGCATGCGGGTCGTCATCGACCTCCGGCGCGACGCCAACCCGCAGGTCGTGCTCAACCAGCTCTACAAGCACACCGCGCTGCAGGACACGTTCGGGGTGAACCTGTTGGCCCTGGTCGACGGGGTGCCGCGCACCCTGACGCTGGACCAGGCGCTGCGTCACTACGTCGCGCACCAGGTCGACGTCATCACCCGGCGGACCCGCTACCGGCTGCGCAAGGCGGAGGAGCGCGCACACGTCCTCGAGGGACTGCTCATCGCCCTCGACCACATCGACGCGATCATCGAACTGATCCGGGGCAGCGAGTCGGCCGACGCCGCCAAGGGCGCCCTGATGACGGGCTTCGAGCTGTCGGAGATCCAGGCGCAGGCGATCCTCGACATGCAGCTCCGGCGCCTGGCCGCGCTGGAACGGCGCCGCATCCAGGAGGAGTACGACGGCCTGGTCGAGCTCATCACGGAGCTGAAGGCGATCCTTGCCGACCCGGACCGGGTCCGAGAGATCGTCAAGGAGGAGTTGCTCGAGATCCGCGAGCGGTTCGGGGACGACCGGCGCACCCGCCTGATCCCCGACGAGCGGGAGATGACGGTCGCGGACCTGATCCCGGTCGGCGACGTCGTGATCACCCTGACGCGGGCCGGCTACGTCAAGCGCACGCCGCTCGACGTGTTCCGCACCCAGCGCCGAGGTGGTCGGGGAGTCCGGGGGACGGACATGAAGGACGACGACCTCGTGTCCTCCCTGCTGGCCTGCTCGACCCACGACTTCCTGCTGTTCTTCACCAACAAGGGCCGGGTGCACCGGATCAAGGCCTACCAGATCCCGGAGAAGTCCCGGTCGGCACGGGGGGTGTACGTCGCCAACGTTCCGGGCCTGGCACTCGATCAGGACGAGACCGTCGCCGCCGTGCTCGCGCTGGACCAGTTCGACGAGGATCGGGCACTGGTGTTCGCCACCCGGAAGGGCACCGTCAAGCGCACGGTGCTCAGCGCCTTCGACTCGCCGCGCACCGTGCTCATCGCGATCAGCCTCGCGGACGACGACGAACTGATCTGCGTGTCGGTCACCGACGGCTCGCGTGACCTCGTCATGGTGTCGAGCGCGGGTCGCGCGATCCGGTTTGCGGAGTCCGACGCACGCCTGATGGGTCGTACCGCTGCAGGGGTGCGGGGGATGCGTCTGGCCAGCGGTGACGACGCCGTGCTGGCGATGGCGGCGGTCGGCGGGCAGGGCCAGGACGACGGCAGCTACCTCATGGTCGTGACGCAGCGCGGCTACGGGAAGCGCACCCCGCTGGAGGCCTACCCGGTGCAGCGTCGCGGGGGACAGGGGGTCGTGACCGCACGCCTGACGGAGGAGCGCGGCCCCCTGGCGGGAGCGCTCGTCGTGCCCTACGAGGCCGATGTGCTGCTCGTCGCCGACACCGGGACGGTGATCCGCATGGGTCTGGCCGACGTGCGGCCGATGGGACGGGGAACGCAGGGAGTGTCCCTGATGCGCGCAGGAGACGGCGCTACTGTCGTGGGTGTCGCGGCGGTCGTGGACGATGCCGAGGACGTCCCCGGCGAGGACGGATCGCCGACCGAGGAGCCCGCTGCAGGCGGTGTGGTACCGGGAGAAGAGGCATGAGGGTCCGGACGACGATCGTCGCGCTCGCCGTGGGGGCACTGGTGCTCGTCGCGTGTGGGGAGGACGAGGGCAATGTCTTCGAACTCACGACGGGTCAGTGCTTCGACGATCCTGAGGTGGTCGACGGCAACGTGCGTGACGTGCCGATCATCGACTGCGAGCAGCCGCACGACAACGAGGTGTTCGCCCTCGTCGAACTCCCGGGTGGCGACCATCCGGGAACCGAGGTGATCTCGGACGAGGCGGGAACCAGCTGCCTGGACATGTTCCCCGGGTACGTGGGGGTCGACTACGACTCCTCGGAGTACTACGCGAGCTTCATCACCCCGAGCGAGAACTCCTGGCAGGCGGGTGACCGAACGGTCATCTGCTACCTGTACGGTCTCGACGGCCCGCTGGAGGGCTCTTCGCGGGGAACGGCCCGCTGACGTGGTCCGTGAGGCAGTGAGTGGGAGCCCGTTCACGGCTTCGATGAGGAGTGCACGGTGGCACGCAGGCGCCTGACCATCAAGCGCATCGACCCCTGGTCGGTGCTCAAGTTCGGCACGCTCGCGAACATCGCGATGCTGGCCATCTTCCTGCTCGTGATGTCGGTCGTGTGGTTCATCATCGACCGCCTCCGGCTCGTCGACCAGATCTGTGGCATCGCGACCGACATCGGGTTCTCCCAGTGTGGGCTCAACGCCCCGAACGTGTTCCGGGCCCTGCTCATGCTCGGCCTGCTGGGGGTCGTCGTGCAGACCGCCGTGGTCGTGTTCCTGGCCTTCCTGCACAATCTGATCGCCGACCTGACCGGTGGCCTGGAGCTCTCGGTCGTCGACGAGCCGGCCCCCGAGCCGAGCCCGCCCGCTGGTTCCACCGCTCCCTCGGGCGCGGGGACCGCGGCCTCCCGATCCCGCCCGCCGGCTGCCCGTTCGACGGGCGGTCGATTCGCGAGCAGCGCGACTCCCAACCCCGCGAGCGGCGCCCCTCCGGCGTCGGCAGAACCGCGCCGTCGAACCACGGGTCAGGCCGGTGCCGCGACGCCCGAATCGCGCCCGACCCCTCGTCGCACGTCCGGGTCCACGTCAACGGAGCCCGCGCCGCGCCCTGCGCCCGGCCCGCAGGCGGGTCAGCGGGGCGACGACCAGCTGTTCGGCGGAGGATGACGGTTCGCAGGCCCTGCGAGGGGTCGGGTACGCTTCGCCGCCGTTGGGGCCAATAGCTCAGCCTGGTTAGAGCGCACCCCTGATAAGGGTGAGGTCGGAGGTTCAAGTCCTCCTTGGCCCACGGAGCCGTCCCTGCGCGCGGAGACCGCTCTGTCTGGCCGGCGCGGAGTGCCCCGGCGCCCCCGTCAGCGGGGAGACCAGGTCACCATCCGGCCGCCGGCCACCCGTCGTGGTCCCGTCTCGTCGAGGCGCTGGACCCAGATCCCGTCGCCTGCGTCGTCCCGGGCCGGGTAGGTGAACGCGCTGCCGTCGGGGGACCACAGGGTCATGCTGCGCGCGTACTGGTCGGAGAACGGCAGGTGATCCCGCGCGAACGTCGAGGTGGGCTCGGTCGTCGCGTACCGGTGGATCCGTTGGCCGTCCCACACGTGCCACGTCACCGTCTGACGCTCGCCGGTGGCGTCGAGGGTCGCGAAGAGCAGGGCGTCGCCCTTCGGGGACCACTGGACGAGTACGACGGGGCCCTCGGCGATGCGTTCTGGCGTTCCCTGGTCCAGGTCCGCGATCATCAGGGCGCCGGCACCGACCCGCGGCAGGGGGTCTCCGGGTCCGAGTGCGGCCAGCCGCAGGTTCGTTCCCGGCTCGCGTACGCGTTCGACCGCGAACGCGACGCGGCTGCCGGTGGGATCGACCGAGAAGTGCACGAGCCCGTCGATCCGCGCGAGTGTCCGCCGCACGGTGCCGTGCCGGTCGGCAACCACCAGGCGTTGCGCCGAACCCGCACCCACGGCGTACACGGCCCGGTCCTCGGTCCCGGTCCAGTCGGGGGCCTGGAACAGGCCGGGGTCGGCGGCGACCGGGCTGCGGGTGCCATCGATCGTGACGCGCTCGAGGGCGCCGCGAGCGGAACCGGCGCGGACGTGGGTGAGCAGTTCTCCACCGTCGCGTGCCCAGCTGAAGTACAGGGGGGAGCCGAACATGATCGTGCGCGCCCGGGTGGCATCCACGTCGAGGTCGACGAGCTGGAGTTCGATGCCGAGCTGGCTGGTGCCGAGGAAGGCGACGCGCTCGCCGGCCGGGTCCCAGTGCAGGTAGATCGGCGTCAGTTCGGTGGGGGCATCCGTGCGGTCGGTGCCGTCCGCCGCGGTCGTGACGAGTGATGGTTCGAGCTGTCTGTCCCGGATGGCGATCCGGGCGAACGCGATCCGCTGCGCATCCGGGGACCAGGTCGGCTGGGCGTGGCGAACCCCGTCTCCTGCGTCGGAGGTGACCGCACGGAGCGATCCACCGGAAGGGTCGAGGGTGACGATGTCCGCGTCGGTGGTCACCACGAGCAGTCGGTTGACCGGTTCCACGGGCGGCGCGGAGGTGGCCGTTGGGGATGACGAACATCCCAGGGCCATGGCGAGGAGCACCGCGACCGGCGACACCCTCAGGCACCTGCCCATGCGCGTGCTCCTGGCTCCAGGCGCATCCGGACGCAGCGTAACCCGCAGGGGGTCGGGCAGGTCCATGCGCCGATCCGGCAGGCGGCCAGCTGGCCATCTCGCCCCGTCCGGCAGGGCATCGGGTCGGTAGCATCGAGGACCAGTCCACACGAGGAGCACAGCCATGGCCAAGCGCCTGTCCAGGAAGGTCGCGAAACTCGAGAAGCAGGCCGACGATCTGCGGGCGAAGGCGGAGAAGCGGGGCAAGGAGCTGCAGTCCCGTGCGTCCGACCGCATGGACGAGCTCAGCGGGAAGAAGGAGCGCCGGCGTCGCAGGAAGGGCGTGTTCGCGCTGCTGGTCGCTGCTGCTGCCGCGGTGGGTGTCGTCTTCAAGCGCAAGCACGACCAGGAACTCGACGAGTCGCTGTGGGAAGAGCCGAAGTCGCTCTGACGGCGTGATCCGGTCGCCCGGTCGTGACGAGCATCAGGCGGCTCGGGCCGGCAGGAGATGACTCCGAGGTGTGACCACACCTGTGGAATCACGCCCGTGTCGCTCTCCACATGTACACAGGCTTGTCCACAGGCGCAGGAGGCAACGACCCGCCAGTTCGTGCGGTGTGCGCTCTTTGCGTGCGTTCATCGCTCCGGGCGGTGTTGACACCTGACGGAGGGAGGGCCATGCGCGCGCGGTGGGCGGCGGTGGCCACACTGGCCCTCCTGCTGATGGCCTGTGGGGCGGGTGGCGACGCCGCCGTCGACGGGTCCGGGACCCCGACACCGTCGCCGCCGGACGGTCCCGACGATGCCCACATCCCGGACACCGGCACGCTCGTCGCGGCCATCGGCGGCGACCCCGACCACCTCGATCCACACACGGCCACCTCGGCGTTCGCATTCGCCGTGCTGGAGAACGTCTACGACACGCTCGTGCAGCCCGGGGCCGACCTCACGATGGAGCCCGCGCTGGCCGAGTCGTGGGACGTGTCCGACGACCGACTGACGTGGACGTTCCGGCTTCGTGCGGGCGTGGTGTTCCACGACGGCACCGGCCTCACCGCCGCCGACGTCGTCGCGTCACTCGAGCACGTCGTCGCCGAGGGGGCCAACGGCTGGCGACTCGACATGGTCGACACGTTCACCGCCGTCGACGACCTGACCGTGGAGGTCGCGTTGAACCGGGTCGCGCCCAACCTGCTCGAGCACCTCGGTGCGTTCCGGGGCATGGCGATCGCCCCGGCCCGGGCCATCGAGGCCGGCGTACTCGCGGACGATCCCGTTGGCACGGGACCCTTCGCGTTGGCGTCCCGGATGCCGGGTGACCGGATTGTCGTCGACCGCTTCGACGACCACTGGGGTGGTGCCGCCGCGCTCGACGCCGTCGAGTTCCGGGTCATCGCGGACCAGACCGAGAAGGTCGCGCAGCTGCAGGCCGGTGAGGTCGACTGGATCGACACCGTCGCCCCGGAACAGATCGCCGTGCTCGAGGCCAGCGACGACGTCGTCGTCGGGCAGGTGGCCGGCAGCGACCACCAACACCTGGCGTTGAACAACCGGCGGGCGCCGTTCGACAACGTGCGTGTGCGCCAGGCCATCGCGTACGCGATCGACATCGTCGCCGTGACCGAGGCGGCCAGGCTCGACGCGGGGACACCCAACGAGACGGCGATCCCACCGTCGAGCACCTGGTACCACGAGTACACGCGGTTCGGCCACGACCCGGACCGGGCACGGAGACTCCTCGAGGACGCCGGCGTGCGCAACCTGACCATCGACCTGATGGTGTCCAGCGACTTCCCGGAGACCATCACGGCCGCGCTAGGTACTCGAGGATCAGCTCGGTGAGGTCGGCATCACGGTGGAGATCCGCAGCGAGGGATTCCGCGCGTGGCTCGCGGACCAGGCCGCGGGGGACTTCGACGCGTTCCTCCTGCGCTGGATCGGCAACATCCACCCGGACGACTTCCACCACGCGCAGCACCACTCCGATGGCGTCAACAACTTCCAGGGGTTCTCCGACCAGCAGGTCGACGACCTGCTGGACGCCGCGCGCCGGGAGACGGACGAGGACACCCGACGGCAGACGTACGCCGACGCGGCGGAACGCATCGTGGACCTGGCCTCGTACATCCACCTGTACAACGCCGACGTCGTCGAGGCGTGGTTGCCGCGTGTGCACGGCTACGAGACGCGGCCCGACGGGGCCACGCGGTTCGGTGACGTGCGTCTGGGCTGATCCCGGTCGGGGCATCCTCGCGGCGCTCGCGCTCGGGGGAGGTCGACCCGTCGCGCCCGTTCAGCGAGGAGCGTCGTGCTCGGCCCGCCGCCGCGCCGCCTGCTCGTCCAGCCGGCGTTCGGCCTCCTGGGGGTCGAGCGCCCCGCCGCCGAGGTGGCGAGGAAGCCACCAGTCGTCGCCCGGAGCGGGCTGCTGCGGATAGGCGGCCTGCACGTCGGCGAGCAGTGCACCGATCCGGTCCATCAGGGACCGGGTGCGCGCCATGCCGGTTCGGCCCTGGGGTTCGAACGCCTCCCCGTAGTGGACCGACACGGCGATGCCGCGGCGCGGAGGCCGAACCGGACGCCACTTCGTGAGCAGGCGCTGGCTGCCCCAGATCGCTGTCGGGATGATCGGGGCACCGACGTCTTCGGCGAGTCGCACGGCCCCGGACTTCGCCCGGCGAATCGTGTACGAGGGGCTGATGGTCCCCTCGGGATGCACGCCGATCATCTCCCCGCGGGCGAGTGCCTCTCGAGCGGCCGCCGCGGCCGCCACCGGGTCGCCGTGCACGTCGACCGGGATCTGGCCGAGGCGCCGCATGAGACCCCCGACGACGGGGTTCTCGAAGAACTCACTGCGTGCGAGGAACCGCATCTCCCGGCGGGGCCGAGGTGGGGCCAGCATCACGAACGCAAAGTCGAGGTAGCTCACGTGGTTGCTCGCGACGACGGCCGGACCGGTCGCCGGCAGGTTCTCCACGCCCGACACCCGCAGGTCGACGTTCCAGGCGCGAAATCCCGCCTCGAACAGGCGGCTCCCCACGGCGTACAGCGTTCCCACGTGACGGCTCCCTCGTCGCAGCGGCCGGTGCGCCTGCACCCAGGCGGCACACCGGCCGGGGACGCGGTGACGTCGAGCGGACCGTCCCGCGCTCGGCCACTCGACGCTGACGGGT
>JBBDIX010000063.1:0-16430 GCA_040880235.1 Nitriliruptoraceae bacterium | reverse complement strand
CGGAGAATCGACCGAGTCCGGAGAGTCGACGGAGTCCGGAGAGTCGACGGAATCCGGGGAATCCGGGGAGTCCGGAGAGTCGACGGAGTCCGGGGAGTCGAACGACGCGAACTGGGTCGTCGCGGCCGCGTCGCCACTCGCACGAGCGGTCGCCGAGATCTGCGGCGCGACGAACTCGGTCTCCGTGTCGTCGGAGTCGAGGTCGCTGTCCGAGGAGTCGTCGCGCACGTCCGGCTGGGAATCGTCCGTCACGAGCGGCACGACGACCGCCGATTCGGTCACGAGCCTCGCAAGGTCCTCGTCCTGGGCGACGAGTTCGATGCCCCCGACGTCGGATGGCGGTCCGGACATGGTCGTGCCGAGGCCGAACGCGACGGCAGCGACCGCGGTCGTCGCGGCACCAGCCGTCACGACCTTCCACCCCGTCGCCGTCCAGTCGATGGGTTCCCTGACCATGATCTCGTCTCCTCCATCGCGGTGTCGGGGTGGCGTCTGCCGGCGGTCCGGACGTGGACGCAGCACCCGATGTCCGCGACAGCATGCACGCGAGACCTGAGACGAACCTGAGAACGACCTGAGGGTGTGTTCAGGGACCGACACGAGGCCACGGCGCACGCATCGACGTGCTCGACACCGAGATCAGCGTGATACCTCGACCCCCGCAAGCCGCTCGATCGCCTTCACCAGCGCATGGTTGCCCTCCCCACCCCCACCGTCGGCCTGCAACAGCCCGTACAGCTGCTGGATGATCGCCGTGGCGACGACGGGGACACCCTCCTGCGCGGCCGCATCCGCGACCAGACGCAGGTCCTTCTGCTGCAGGTCGATGGTGAACCCCGGGCGCCAGTCCCGGTCGATGACCTGTGGTCCCCGATTGGCGAGCATCCAGCTCCCGGCCGCACCACCGGTCACCGCCTCGAGCGTGCGATCGAGATCGAGACCGTGAGCGGCCGCGAACACCAGTGCCTCGGAGACCCCGAGCATGTTCACCACGACGAGGATCTGGTTGACCAGCTTGGCTGCCTGGCCCGCGGAGACGTCGCCCACGTGGGTCACTCGTGCCGAGAACGCGTCGAGCACCGGGCGAGCTCGTTCGACGTCGGTATCGGAACCCCCGACCATGGCACTGAGCGTTCCCTGCACGGCACCCTCGCTCCCGCCGCTCACCGGGGCATCGACGAACCCCACGCCACGGTCCGAGGCCGCCGACGCCAGCCGGCGCGTCGCCTCGGGACTGATGGTGGAACAGTCGATGACCAGCGACCCCTCGCGAATCGAGTCCAGGACCCCACCGTCGCCGAGCACCAGTTCCTCGACATCGGGGGTGTCGCTGACACACAACACGACGACGTCACACGCCGCCGCGAGCGCCCCCGGAGACGTCGCGACCGTCGCGCCCGCCTCGCCGAGTGGCGCCGCACGTTTGGCCGTTCGGTTCCACACCGTGAGGTCTGCACCGGCCTCGAGCAGGTTGCGAGCCATGCCTGCACCCATGATGCCGAGCCCGATGAATCCGACCGTCTCCACGTCGCCTCCCAGCGCATCGGTGTGTCCGTCACAGGAACCCTACGTCGCCGATCGCTCGGGGCCGTGTTCCGATCTGTGATCCTCAGGCAAGCGCATCCACGATCAGCCCTGCCGTGGTCCGAAGGAGCCCGAGGTAGGTCTCCGCACCGCTCCCCGACTCACCGAGGGCATCCGTCGGGATGCGGACCACCTCGACCTGCAGGTCGCCGCGGCCGATGACCTCGCTCGCCAGCTGCTCGGCAAGACGGGTCGAGTCGGTGTTCTCCGCGAACACCGCCGGTACCTGCGCCTGCTCCACGGCCTCGATCAGTGCGGAGAAGCTGCGGGGATCGGTCTCGGCCTGGGTGGAGGCGCCCGGGATCACGGTGCCGAGCACCTCGAACGCGTACCGATGTGCGAGATATCCCAGCGCATCATGGTTCGTGACCAGGATCCGTCGCTCCGGCGGGATGGTCGCGAACATCTCCTCCAGTTCGGCGTGCACCTCGAGGATCTCCGCGGCGTACGCATCGCCACGTGCCTCCCACTCCGCGACGCCGAGACGGGTGTCGACCGCTGCGATCTGCGTGGCCAGCAGGTGCACCCCGTCAGCCATGCGGATGGGATCGAACCAGACGTGCGGATCGTACGGACCGTGGTCATCATCGTCGTGTTCGTGATCGTCCGGTCGTTCGAGCTGAAACTCGATCGGGTCGAGTGCATCACCGAGTTCGAAGAGGTTCGCGCCGTCCACGGCAGCTGCCTCGAGCATGTCCACGAGGCTCTCCTCGAGATCAAGGCCGTTCGCAACCACGAGATCTGCCTCACGCAGTGCCACGCCGTCTTCGGGCGAGGGTTGGAACGAGTGCGGGTCTGCGCCGGGAGGCATGATGACCTGCACCGTTGCGTCAGCACCGACGAGGTTCTGGACGATGTCACCGAGGATCGATGTCGTGGCGACGATCAGCAGCGGTGCCTCCGCGTCCACAGGCGACCCGTCCGCCTCCACGGTCGGCGCACGTGTCTGGTCAGAGGGATCCGGTCGATCGGTTCCACAGGCCGCCAGGAGCAGTGCCGGCACCAGCAGGAGTCCCGCGAGCGGGCGGCGCCCAGCGCTCACGCGTGGCGTTCGTCGTGACGTCATGAGCGAGGCATCCTTCGGTGTCGTGGCTGTCGTCGAGGTGCGAACTGTAACAGTAACAGTAACCATTCCTATTTGCACTTCCGGCTCGGCACCCAACTTGGCACGCCCAGACTCTTAGGTTAGCCTTACCTGTGCAATTGCCCCTCCCCCGACCTGTCGCGACGGTCCAGACGACCTGCGACCTCCGAGGCCACGATGAGACACCTGACCACGATCCAGACAGTCGCACTTGCCGCAGCCCTGTTGGGCGTGACCGCCTGCACGACACAGGATTCTCCAGATGTGGCGGATCCCACATCAACGGTCGAACAGCCCTCCGAGCCCCTCACGATCTACTCCGGCCGTAGCCAGGAACTCGTCGGCTGGGTGTTCGAGGAGTTGACGGCCGAGACCGGCATCGAACTCGACGTCCGCTACGGCAACACGGCGGAACTCGCCGCGACGATCATGGAGGAGGGTGACGCCAGCCCCGCGGACCTGTACTTCGCCCAGGACGCCGGGGCACTCGGCGCACTGGAGTCTGCCGGCCGCCTGCGCACACTTCCCGACGACGTCCTCGAACTCCTGGACGCGAACTTCCGGGCACCGTCCGGTGCCTGGACAGGCGTGACGGGACGGGTCCGGGTCCTCGCGTACAACACCGACACCATGTCGACCTCCGAGCTTCCCGACTCCGTGTTCGACCTCACCGACGCGTCGTGGCGTGGACGAGTCGGATGGGCCCCAGAGAACGGCTCGTTCCAGGCGTTCGTGACGGCGATGCGCATCACCGAAGGGGAGGACACCACCCGCGACTGGCTCGAGGCCATGCTGGCCAACGAAACGGTCGCGTTCGCGAACAACACCGGAGCGGTCGAGGGCGTGGCACGCGGCGAGGTTGACGTGGCCCTCGTCAACCACTACTACCTGTTCCGATTCCTCGCCGAGGACCCTGACTTCAACGTCGCGAACCACTACCTGCCGGGCGACATCGGGGGACTCGTGAACGTGGCCGGCATCGGGGTGCTCGACACCTCGGACCAGACCGACGCCGCGTACGACGTCGTCCGGTTCCTGTTGAGCGAGGACGTGCAGGCGTACTTCGGGCAGGTCACCGACGCCCTCGAGTTCCCGCTCCGCGACGGGGTGGACGCTCCCGACCTGCCGGCGCTCGACGAACTGTCCCCGCCAGCGGTGGACCTCAGCCGGCTCGAGGACCTGCAGGCAACCCTCGAACTGCTTCGTGAGGTCGGCGCGTTCGAGTAGGTCACGGGATCGCCGTGGGGGGGGGGGGGGGGGGGGGGGGGGGGGGGGGGGGGGGGCCACCCCCCCCCTGCGGTACGGGCACGGTCTACTGGGTGACGTCGTCGGTCAGGGTCGGCTGGCCGAAGAACGGGATCCGCTCGAAGTCGAGTTCGTGTCGCTTCATCGCCTCACCCAACACACTGGCGTCCAGATCGCCGGCCTTCACGAGTTCCGCGAGCACGCAGTAGGCGATGGAGGCCGCATCGATCCGGTGGAACCGGCGCAGGGCATCACGGGTGTCCGATCGACCGAAACCGTCGGTCCCGAGCACCGCAAAGGGACCGGGAACCCAGTCGGCGATCTGGAACGGGGTCGCACGCATCCAGTCGCTCACCGCGACGTAGGGGCCTTCGGTGTCGGCGAGGATCCGCGTCACCATCGGCACCCGCGGTTCGGCATCCGGGTTGGTCCGGTTCCACGACTCGGCCGCGAAGCCGTTGCGCAGCAGGCGGTTCCATCCGGGCGCCGACCACACGTCGGCAGCGACGTCCCACTCCTCGGCAAGGATCTCCTGCGCGCGCAGGGCCTCACTGATGATGGTGCCCGACGCCATGACGTGGGCGGGCAGCGTCCCTCCGGATGCCGGCCGGAACCGGTACAGGCCGTCGATCACCTGCTGGTCGTCGACGTGGTCGGGCATCGCAGGCTGCACGACGGGCTCGTTGTAGACGGTGAGGTAGAAGATCACGTCCTCCCCGCCCTCGACGCGGTCGTCGGAGTACATGCGCCGCAGTCCGTGTTCCACGAGGACGGCGAGTTCGTAGGCGAACGACGGGTCGTAGGCCTCGATGGCCGGGTTCGACTGTGCGATGAGCAGCGAGTGCCGGTCCTGGTGCTGCAGCCCTTCACCGTTCAGGGTCGTCCCGCCGGCGGTCGCTCCGATGATGAACCCACGACTGCGCTGATCGGCCGCCGACCAGATCGAGTCACCGGTGCGCTGGAATCCGAACATCGAGTAGAAGACGTACAGCGGGATCATGGGTTCGCCGTGCGTCGCATAGCTCGTTCCCGCGGCATGGAACGTCGCCATCGATCCGGCCTCGGTGATGCCCTCGTGGATGATCTGGCCGTCCATCGCCGTCCGGTAGGACAACAGCAGGTCCTGGTCGACGGGTTCGTAGTTCTGCCCGAGGTGGTCGTAGATCTTCGCCGACGGGAACCAGGAGTCCATGCCGAACGTGCGCGCCTCGTCGGGGATGATCGGCACGATCCGCTCGCCGAATCCCTTCGTGCGCAGCAGGTCACGGAACACCCGCACCAGTGCCATCGTCGTGGCGACCGGCTGATTGCCAGACCCCTGCTTGAGCTCGGCGTACACGTCATGCGCGGGCAGCTCCGGCGCGGTGAACACCGTGCGACGTTCGGGGACGAACCCTCCGAGTTCCCGGCGTCGCTCCAGCAGGTAGTCGAACTCCGGGGAACCCTCCTCCAGGCGCACGTATGGAGGAAGGTCTCCCTCGAGCTTCTCGTCGGAGATGTCGAGTCCGAGGTTGTCGCGGAAGGTCTTGAGCCCGTGCGACGAGAGCTTCTTCATCTGGTGCACGGCGTTGCGTGCCTCGAAGTCCGGACCCAGGGTCCACCCCTTGACCGTCTGCGCGAGGATCGCAGTCGGGGCACCGGTGGTCTGCTCCGCAGCGTGGAACGCCGCGTACACCTTGCGCAGGTCGTGTCCGCCGCGGGAGAGCTTCGCCAGCTGGTCGTCGGACAGGTCGGCGACCAGCTCCTTGAGGCGCGGATCCGCACCGAAGAAGTGGTCACGCA
Source organism: Nitriliruptoraceae bacterium (assembly GCA_040880235.1). Classification (GTDB taxonomy): domain Bacteria; phylum Actinomycetota; class Nitriliruptoria; order Nitriliruptorales; family Nitriliruptoraceae; genus JBBDIX01. Next base: position 10,735 of record JBBDIX010000063.1, on the reverse strand, counting down.
CGTAGGCGCCACCCTTCGCGACGTAGGTCTGCATCTGACCGTCGGGCACCTCGTTCATCCGGTTGAGCAGCACGCCGTCGACGTCACGTGCGAGCAGTTCGTCCCACTCGGGACCCCAGATCACCTTGATGACGTTCCACCCTGCACCCCGGAACGATCCCTCCAGCTCCTGGATGATCTTGCCATTGCCCCGCACCGGACCGTCGAGCTGCTGCAGGTTGCAGTTGATGACGAACGTCAGGTTGTCGAGCCCCTCACGGGCGGCCACCGGGAGTCCTGCGTGGAACTCGGGTTCCGCCGTCTCCCCGTCTCCCCCGAAGAACCAGACGCGTTGCTGGGACGTGTCGCGGATGCCGCGGCCGTGCAGGTAGCGGTTGAACCGCGCCTGGTAGACGGCGTTGAGCGGTCCGAGCCCCATGGAGACCGTGGGGAACTCCCAGAACTCGGGCATGAGGCGCGGATGGGGATAGGACGACAGCCCGCCCGGGTCGACCTCGCTGCGAAACCGGTCGAGCCGGTCCTCGTCCAGGCGGCCCTCCACGAAGGCGCGTGCGTAGATGCCCGGCGACGCGTGCCCCTGGAAGTAGACCTGATCCCCCCCTCCCGGATGGTCCTTGCCGCGGAAGAAGTGGTTGAACCCCACCTCGTACAGCGACGCGGCCGAGGCGTACGACCCGATGTGGCCGCCGGTCTCACGCTTCACGTTGGTCCGGTGGACCATCACCGCGGCGTTCCACCGGACGTGTTCGCGGATGCGAACCTCGAGGTCCGCATCACCCGGGAACTCGGGCTCGGCATCCGAAGGAATCGTGTTGACGTAGTCGGTCGTCGTCAGCGACGGAATCCCGATGTTCTGCTGGCGCGCTCGTTCCAGCAGCTTCAGCAGGAGGAAGCGGCCCCGCTCACGGCCACTCGCCCCGACGACCGCGTCGAACGAGTCCAACCACTCGGACGTCTCGGTCGCGTCGAGGTCCGGGTACGGGGCCGCAACCCCGTCGGTGATGACGGGCTGCTCGTCCGGTCGTGCGCGCTCAGGGGTCGTGGACACGTGATTCCTCCGGGCAGGTGCGTACGGTAACCCGTCTCCGCGGGTGGGCGGGATTCAGTTCGCCGAGCTCGAACAGGCCGGCGAGGTCGCCGCCCGCACGTCGTCCTCCCGCAGGCCGATCAGGCCTCGTCGACCGCGGACCCGACGAACGCCACGGCCGGTGCGACATCCGTGGAGGCCGCGGGACGGATCGCCCCGAGCGGCCACGCGCGCACGCCTCGGCCGGCGAGCAGCTCGACCGCCCGGTCCGCGTCATCCCGTCCGAGCACCGCGATCATCCCGACCCCACAGTTGAAGGTTCGCCACATCTCCCGCTCGGTCACGGGCCCGCGGGCCTGCAACCACGCGAAGATCGCGGGCCACCGCCAGGTGTCCCGGTCGACGTCTGCGACCACACCATCGGGAAGCACGCGCGGCAGGTTGCCCGGGATGCCTCCCCCCGTGACATGACACAGGGCGTGGACGTCCATCGCCTCGATGAGGGCGAGGCAGTCCGCCGTGTGGATCCGGGTCGGTTCGAGCAGTTCCTCCCCGAGGGGACGATCGAGCCCGTGGCGGTCCTCGAGTGCACGATCCCCGACGATCCGCCGTACGAGGCTGTACCCGTTGCTGTGCAGCCCGGACGACTCGATCGCGAGCAGCACGTCGCCGGGTTGCACCCGGTGCGCACCCAGTAGCCGCTCCCGTTCGACCACACCGACGCCGAACCCGGCGAGGTCGAAGGCATCGGCCTCCAACAGGTCCGGGTGTTCCGCGGTCTCTCCCCCGACGAGCGCACATCTCGCCTCGAGGCACCCGTCGGCGATCCCCGTCACCAGGTCCACCACGCGGGCCTCGTCGAGCCGTCCGACCACGATGTAGTCGTTGAAGAACAGCGGAGCCGCACCCGTCACGACGAGATCGTCGACCACCATCGCGACGAGATCACGTCCGATCGTGTCGTACACCCCCATGCGGCGTGCGATCTCCACCTTCGTCCCGACCCCGTCGGTGCCGGACACGAGTACCGGATCACGCAGACCGTCGAACCGCGCCGCGAACAGTCCTCCGAAGCCTCCGATGCCGTCGAGCACCTCGGGTCGACGGGTCCGAGCCGCCTGCTGCGCGATGCCGCGGACGGCGCGGTCCGCCGCGTCGACGTCGACCCCTGCGTCCGCGTAGGACACAGGGTCGCCGGGGCCGGCAGAGGCCGTCACGCGACATCCTCCGTGGAGGGCCCCGACGGGGGCAGATCGTCGGGACGCCGCGACGGGGGGCGCCAGCGCTGCCGGAACGCACGCTCTGCATCGGCGAACCGGTCCAGTGGTTCGACGACGTCGCCGACCGCCTCGAGCAGTTCCTCGAGTTCGCGGGTGGTGCCCGCCACCTCGTCGAGCGTCCCGGCCGCCTGCCGCGCCTCGGCGAGCGCGTCGATGCAGCCCTGCCACTCGTGGGCGAGTTCGTCGATCCGCCAGTCGGACATCCAGCCCTGTGCATCGTCGATCGATCGCCGCACCGCATCGGTTCCGACGGTGATCGGCGCCGGTTCGACCCGTCCGGTGGGCAACGTGCCCAGCAGCACGCGTCGGCCGGCCTCGATGACTTCGGCACAGTCGAGGAAGGCCCACCACGCAGGGTGGACCTCGGCAGGCATGTCTGGCTTGCGACGGAACATGGCCGCATGTTCGCTGCCGAGGCCCGCCGGGGCAAGCCGAGCCCGCGACACCGCCGTCGACCCGGGTCGGTGACCGGCGCGGGAGCACGGCCCGTAGGCTCTGCGCATGACTGACACGACGGCAACCCTGAGACTGACCGCGCATCCGTTCCTGGAGGCGCTGCGCGACCGCGTCCTGGTGTTCGACGGTGGGATGGGCACGGCCCTGCAGACGCAGGACCTGACCGCCGCGGACTTCGGCAGCGACGACCTCGACGGCTGCAACGAGATCCTCGTGGCCAGCCGTCCCGACGCCGTCGAGCGCGTCCACCGCGGCATGCTCGAGGTCGGGGTCGACGCCGTGCAGACCGACACGTTCGGTGGCGCACCGTGGGTGCTCGACGAGTACGGGCTGGGTGCACGCACGGAGGAACTCAACGAGGCGGCCGCGGTGATCGCACGCCGGGTGGCCGACGAGTTCTCCACGCCCGACCATCGGCGCTGGGTGATCGGCTCGATCGGCCCCGGCACGCGCTCTCCGACCCTGTCGCTCGGCAAGGACCCCGCGACGACCCGAGACTTCATCGACGTGGTGACGATGGAGGAGGGCTACCGCCGTCAGGTCCGGGGGCTGCTCGACGGCGGCAGCGACGTGATCCTCGTGGAGACGTGCTTCGACCTGCTCCAGATCAAGGCGGCCGTCGCGGCGTGCGACGACGTGTTCGCGGAACGCGGCGAACGCGTCCCGGTGATGGTCCAGTTCACGGTCGAGAAGGACATCAACACGATGCTGCTCGGCACCGAGCCGGCCGCAGCCATCGCCGCGCTCGACCCACTGCCGATCGACGTGCTCGGGATGAACTGCGCAACCGGACCGGACGACATGCGTGAGCACGTGCGCACACTGTCGCGGCAGTCGCGCCTGCCCGTGAGTGTCATCCCCAACGCCGGCATCCCCCACCTCGAGGACGGGCAGACCGTCTACCCCCTCGGACCGGACGCACTGGCGGCCGCCCACGTCGAGTTCGTGGAGCAGTTCGGCGCGTCCATCGTCGGCGGGTGCTGTGGCACCACCGTCGAACACATGGCGGCGGTCGTCGCCGCCATCGGGGGCCACCGACCGCGGCGACGCGTGCTCGACCGGCCCCTGCAGGTGCGTCCCGGCGCCGCGGGCCAGCTGCTCGCCGGGGACCCCGAACCTGCCGGCGACGAACCGGACCCGCTCGTGGTCGAGTGGCGCCCTGCGCTGGCCTCCCTGTACTCCGCGGTCACCATCGAGCAGGACACGGCGTTCCTCGCGATCGGGGAACGCGCGAACGCGAACGGTTCGAAGGCGTTCCGCGAGATCCTGCTCGCCGAGGACTGGGACGCCGCGGTCCAGCTCGCCCGCTCCCAGGCTCGCGAGGGGGCCCACGTGCTCGACGTGTGCGTCGACTACGTCGGGCGGGCCGGCGTTCCCGACATGCAGGCCATCGTCGACCGGTTCGCGACCCAGTCGACGCTGCCGCTGGTGATCGACTCGACCGAGCCCGAGGTGATCGAGGCCGCGCTCCTCCGGCTGGGTGGACGTGCGGTCATCAACTCGGTCAACCTCGAGGACGGCCGAGTCAAGGCCGACCGACTGCTGCCGCTCGCCCGTCGTTACGGGGCGGCGGTCATCGTGCTTGCGATCGACGAGCGCGGCCAGGCGCGCACCGCCGACTGGAAGGTCGAGGTGTGCCGTCGCGTGGCAGACATCGCCGTCGACGACCACGGTCTCGAGCCCCATGACCTGATCTTCGACTGCCTGACGTTCCCGCTCGGCTCCGGCCAGGAGGACCTGCGCCGTGACGCGGCCGAGACCCTCGACGCCATCGAACGGGTCATGGCGGAGATCCCGGGATGCGCGACCACGCTCGGGGTGTCGAACGTGTCGTTCGGTCTGTCCCCTGCCGCACGTCAGGTCCTCAACTCAGTGTTCCTCCGGGAGGCACGCGAGCGCGGCCTGACCTCCGCCATCGTGCACCCCGGCCGGATCCTGCCGTTGCACCGGATCCCCGACGAACAGGTGCTCGTCGCCACCGACCTGGTCCACGACCGTCGGGGGACTGACGGACTCGGTGGCACCGCGCCGGCCGACCACGATCCTCTGCATCGTCTGATGGCGCTGTTCGACGGGGAACGTGCGGCGACGACCACTGCGGAGGTCATGGCCGAGCTGCCCGTCGAGGAACGACTCGAACGCCGGATCGTCGACGGCGACCGGGACGGCATGACCGACGACCTCGACGTGGCGCTGCAGTCCCATCCCCCGCTGGAGATCATCAACGGCTTCCTGCTGAAGGGCATGGCGACCGTCGGCGAACTGTTCGCGTCCGGCGCGATGCAGCTGCCGTTCGTGCTCCAGTCCGCTGAGGCGATGAAGACGGCGGTCGCCCACCTGGAACCTCACATCCAGGCCGCCGGCGGCGACACGGCGTCGGCCAAGGGACGCATCGTGCTCGCGACCGTCAAGGGCGATGTCCACGACATCGGCAAGAACCTGGTCGACATCATCCTGCGCAACAACGGTTACGACGTCGTGAACCTCGGGATCAAGCAGCCGCTGGACGCCATCCTCGAGGCGGCCGAACGCGAGCGCTGCAACGCGATCGGCATGTCGGGCCTGCTGGTCAAGTCCACGGTGATCATGCGCGAGAACCTGGAGGAGATGAACGCCCGTGGGGTGGCCCACCTGCCGGTGCTGCTCGGTGGCGCCGCCCTGACCCGCGGCTACGTCGAGGACGACCTGCGCGCGATGTACGAGGGCGATGTCTTCTACTGCAAGGACGCGTTCGAGGGTCTGCGGACGCTCGACGAGGTGCTGCGGGCCCGGCGCGAGGACGCCGCACCGGGTGACGTCGCCGTGCGGCGACCTCGACGCACCCACGAGCGTGCGATGGTCGTGGAACAGCCCCCGCGACACGACGCGCAGGGTCGACCGCGATCGGCGACGGCCGACGACGTGAACGTCCCCACTCCCCCGTTCTGGGGCCAGCGGGTCGTGCGGGGGATCAGCATCGACGACATCGTGCCGATGCTCAACGAGGTGGCCCTCTTCCGCAATCAGTGGGGGTTCAGCCCCGGCGAGGGATCGACACCCGACGACCACCAGCGACTCATCGACGAACAGGCCCGCCCCGCCCTGCGTGAGTGGGTGGCCCGCGCGAAGGCCAAGCGCCTGCTGACCCCCCAGGTGGTCTATGGCTACTGGCCCGCCAACGGTGACGGTGACGACCTGGTGGTGTGGGACCCCGACGCGCCGGGCGAGCGCGAACTCGTCCGGTTCACCTTCCCCCGCCAGGACCGTGGACGGTTCCTGTGCATCTCCGACTTCTTCCGGGGGATCGACTCCGGGCAGACCGACGTGCTCGGGGTGCAGCTCGTCACCATGGGACGATCGATCAGCCGGGTCGCGCAGGAGCTCTTCGCCGAGGATCGCTACACCGACTACCTCTTCGCCCACGGTTTCGGGGTGGAGATGGCCGAGGCGCTCGCGGAGCTCTGGCACCGGCGGATCCGTGAGGAGCTCGGGATGGCCGGGGACGACGGACCGACGGTGAAGGACTGGTTCCGTCAGGGTTACCGCGGCTCGCGCTACTCCTTCGGGTACGCGGCCTGCCCGGACCTGGAGGACCAGCAACGCCTGTTCCAGCTCATCGACCCGTCGATGATCGACGTCGAACTCACCGACGAGTTCATGCTCGACCCCGAACAGTCCACGTCCGCCATCGTCGTCCACCACCCCGAGGCCCGGTACTTCAACGCCCGATGACGGAGCACGGCATGGACACGCACGCACACGTGCTGCCCGACGGCACCACCGTGACCCTGCGTGCGATCCGGCCAGACGATGACGAGCGCCTGCTGGCGATGTGGGACCGCACCTCACCCGAGTCACGACGCCGACGGTTCCTCGGCCCGTTCACCCTCGACCACGACTCGGTTCAGCGTTTCACGCGCCTCGAGCCGGGGCAGCAGTTCGCCGTCGTGGCCTCCCGCGGTCGCGGGGAGGGTGAACGCATCGTCGGGTTCGCCCAGTGGGACCGGGATCCGGACCACCCGTCCCGCGCAGAGTTCGCCGCACTGGTGGAGGACGCCGAGCAGGGCCGAGGCGTGGGGACCGCCCTCGTCCGGGAGGTTGCCCGCGCCGGGGCCGAGGCCGGCATCACCCACCTGCGTGGTGACGTGCTCGTGGACAACGTGCGCATGCTCAACCTGATCCGCGAGGTCGGACTCGAGTACCAGTCGCAGGGCGAGGGCGCAGGGGTGCTGCAGTCGGACCTCGACGTCACCGCGACACCGCGATTCCTCGACGTCGTCGACGAGTCGGAACGCCGCGCTGCCACTGCCGCGCTGCGCCGGTTCCTGCGCCCCGAACGCATCGCCGTCGTCGGCGCGTCCCGCAACCCGCGCGCCATCGGCGGCACGGTGTTCGCCAACCTGCTGCGCGGTGGGTTCTCCGGGGTCGTGTACCCGGTCAACCCCAACGCGACCCACGTGCAGACCGTCGCGGCCTACCCCGACCTGACGGCCTGTCCGCAGGTCCCCGACCTCGTGATCGTCTGCGTCCCCGCGCCGCTGGTCGCCGACGTCGTCGACGAGGCCGGACGACTGGGGGTGGCCGCGGTGTGCGTCGTCACCGCCGGTTTCGCCGAGGTCGACGGCGGCCGCACCCATCAGGACGAACTCCTCGCGCTGGCCCGCGGACACGGCCTGCGCCTCGTCGGCCCCAACTGCATGGGCCTGCTCAACGGCGCCGACGACGTGCGGATGAACGCCACGTTCTCCGCGACCTTCCCGGCCTCCGGTCGGATCTCGATGTCGTCGCAGTCCGGGGCGCTCGGCCTGGCGGTGCTCCGTCACGTCGACCGCCTGGGCCTGGGCATGTCCACGTTCGTGTCGGTGGGCAACAAGGCCGACATCTCGGGCAACGACCTGCTCCTGTACTGGGAGGAGGACCCCGACACCGACGTCGTGCTGATGTACCTCGAGTCGTTCGGCAACCCGCGTCGCTTCTCGCGCATCGCTCGTCGCGTGTCGCGCACGAAGCCGATCGTGGCGGTCAAGTCCGGGCGCAGCGGCGCGGGGGTTCGCGCCGCGTCGTCACACACCGCCGCGATGTCGTCCGGCGACGAGGCCGTCCAGGCCCTGTTCGACCAGACCGGGGTGATCCGCACCGACACGCTCGAGGAGATGTTCGACGTCGCCACACTGCTGTCGAGCCAACCGCTTCCCGTGGGGCGCAACGTCGCGATCCTCAGCAACGCCGGCGGTCCGGCCATCCTGGCGGCCGACGCACTCGAGGCACACGGGCTCGAGGTTCCCCACCTGTCCGACCGCACACTCGACGAACTGCGGACCTTCCTGCCGGCGGAGGCCGGCATCACCAACCCCGTGGACATGATCGCCTCCGCGTCGGCCGGACAGTACGCCCGGGCGCTGCGGGTCCTGGCAGAGGCGGACGAGGTCGACGTCGTCTTCGTGATCTTCATCCCCACGGGATCGATCGACACCGAGGGCGTCGCCTCCGCGCTCGCACACGCCTGCGCGGACCTGCCCGACGACCTGGTCGTGGTGTCCGTCTTCATGTCCGCCGACGATGCACCGCGGGAGCTGACCGAGGCAGGCGTCCCCGTCTTCTCCTTCCCGGAGACCGCCGCGAGGGCGCTCGGACGCGTCAACCGGTACGCCGCATGGCGCCGACGTCCCCTCGGTGAGGTCGTCGAACCCGTCGGCATCGACCGGGACGCAGCCCGCCACGCCGTCGACGCGTTCGTGACGCAGCAGGCCGACGGCGCGACGGACGGCGGGTGGGCGGACCACGACACCGCGACGCGCATCCTGTCGGCCTACGGGATCCCGTTCGCCACGTCCGAGGTGGTCACGTCCGCCCCCGAGGGTGCGCGTGCGTTCGAACGGATCGGTGGACCCGTGGCCGTCAAGCTCGCGGCCGCCGTCCACAAGGCAGACGTCGGCGGGGTCGAACTCTCCCTGACATCGGCCGACGCCGTCGCTGCCTCGATCGAACGCATGGCGACGCGCCTGCATGACCAGGGACTCGACCACCTCGCGGAGGCATTCCTCGTCCAGCGGATGGTTCCCGACGGGGTCGAGATGGTCGTCGGGGTGACCCACGACCCGTCGTTCGGCCCGGTCGTGATCACCGGGATGGGCGGCACACTGGTGGAACTGATCCGCGACGTGAGCCTGCGGGTCACGCCCCTGACCGACCACGACGTCCACGACATGCTCGACGAACTGCGGATGCGACCACTGCTCAACGGCTACCGGGGCGCGCCCCCCGCAGACACCGACGCGCTCATCGACCTCCTCCACCGGGTCAACGCACTCGTGGAGGACGTGCCCGAGATCACCGAGCTCGACCTGAACCCGGTGTTCGTCGGGTCGAGGTCGTCGGGCGCGATGGCGGTGGACGTTCGCATGCAGCTGACAGGAACGCCTCGATGACCCGGATCCACGATCTACTCGACAACGGCGTCGCCGTCTCGTTCGAGTTCTTCCCGCCACGCAGCGACGAGGCGGCCGAACGCCTGCGCGCGACCCTGCGGGAACTCGAGCCACTCCAGCCGACGTTCGTGTCGGTGACCTACGGGGCCGGTGGTTCGACACGCGACGCGACGCGGGAACTGGTCGAACATCTGCGCAACGACACGACGTTGAACCCCATGGCCCACCTCACCGCCGTGTCGCACACCCACGACGAGCTCGCGACCATCCTCCGACGGCACCTCGGCGCGGGCATCGACAACCTCATGCTGTTGCGTGGCGATCCGCCACGCGGCGACACCGACGCCTTCTGGGAGATCGAGCACGCGATCGACCTGGTCCACCTGGCGCGTTCCATCGGGGGGGACGCGTTCTCGATCGGCGTCGCCGCCCACCCCGAGGGTCATCCGTCCTCCGTCGACCTGTCGACCGACCGCGACCACCTGGCCGCCAAGCTCGAGGTGGCCGACTTCGCGGTGACCCAGTTCTTCTTCGACGTGACCCACCACCTGCGTCTGGTCGACGACCTCGCCGCCCGTGGCTGTGATCGACCCGTGATCCCCGGGATCATGCCCGTGACCGACGTGCGTCAGATCGAACGCTTCGCCCAGCTGTCCGGGGCCGAGTTCCCCGCAGACCTCGCCCGACGGCTGCACGCGGTGGACGACCCCGACGAGGTCCGCCGCATCGGCGTCGAGGTGGCGACACAACTGTGTGCCCGACTGCTCGAGGAGGGCGTCCCGGGTCTGCACTTCTACACGCTCAACCACTCGACGGCGACCCGCCAGATCCACGCCGATCTCGGACTGTGACCCGGCAGTGACCCAGAGGTCACACGGTGAATCGGTGCCGCTGCGCACGCGCCCACTGGACGGTGCGGTCGAGTCCCTCGTCGAGCCCCACCGTCGGTTCCCAGCCCAGTTCCCGTCGGGCGACGGTCAGGTCGGGCCGCCGCCGCTGCGGGTCGTGTGACGCCCGCTCGACGTGCACGATGTCCACGTCCGTGCCACAGCGCCTCTGGATCGCATCGGCGACCTCGATCACCCGCACCTCGACGTCCGAACCGAGGTTGCAGGGAAGTGTCCGGTCCGCGACGAGCAGTCGCAGCAGTCCGTCGACGAGGTCGTCCACATAGCACAGTGATCGCGTCTGGTCGCCGGTGCCGTGGACCGTCAACGGCTCACCTCGCAGGGCCTGACCCATCAGGGTGGGCACGAGGCGACCGTCGTCACGACGCATCCCCGGTCCGTAGGTGTTGAAGATCCGCGCGACCCGGACATCGACGCCATGGTCACGGTGATACGCGTACGTCATGGCCTCCGCGAATCGCTTGGCCTCGTCGTACACGCCGCGCGGACCCGTCGTGTCCACGCTACCTCGGTACTCCTCCGACTGGGGATGCTCCCTGGGGTCCCCGTACACCTCCGAGGTCGACGCGAGCAGGAACCGCGCGCGACGCTCCCGTGCGACACCGAGCGCGTTGAGCGTCCCGATCGACCCGACCTTCATGGTGTGGATGGGGTGGC
>JBBDIX010000062.1:0-2664 GCA_040880235.1 Nitriliruptoraceae bacterium | reverse complement strand
GACGGCGCCTCGCTGTACTGCACCGGCGCTCCCTGCTTCGGATGCGCGAAGCTGATCGCGAACTCGGGGATCTCGGAGGTCGTGGCCTCCTCCGGCAGGTACGACGGCTGGGACGAGACCCGCGACTTCCTGCGCGCCTCGGGGGTGCGGGTCCGACTGCTCGACGGTCTCGACGGCGTCCCGGTACTGAAGCTCTGATCCCGCTCGGTGGGGTCGCGAGACCCCCGAAAATGACGCGCCCCCCGGTGGGAGAACCGGGGGGCAGAAGTGCTCGGTGCTGACGGCCGCGTGATGCGTGGGATGGAGTCGCATCGGGCGGTGGGAGAGCCGCCGGGTGGAGCGGGAGAGTGGCCGCGCGTTCCGAGCAGTGCGTGAGGCGGGTGGGAGAGAAGTGCCTCACGCAGGTCTTCAGTTGTCAGTCGTCGTTCGGAGCACATCCTGCGGCGGACTGGGAGAAAGACCCGCTGCAGTGCTCCGGCCTTTGGACCGAGCATTCGCCAAGATTGGCTGGTGCCTGTGGTTCATTGGCCCGACATCTGTTAGATTAGCGTGCCAGTTCCCCAGCGCAAGCCAAGACACCCCTATATTGGACTGCCATTGGATGATCCAATCCGAGAGAGTGGCCCGCACCTCGCGCAACTCCTCACCCACGCGATCACCGGCGATGGCCCGCTCTACCGCCAGCTGGCCGACGGTCTCAAACATGCGATCGACCGTGGCGAGATCGCCCAGGGCACCGTGCTCCCCCCGGAGCGCGCCCTGGCGCGGTCACTCGCGGTGAGCCGGTCGACCGTGGTCGCCGCCTACGACCGGCTCAAGGCCGAGGGATGGCTCGACAGTCGGCAGGGCTCGGGTACCTGGGTCCTGGATCCCGACGAGGACGCCCCGACCGGCGTGGATGCGGTCGCCACCGGCCGCGTGTTCCTCACGCTGCGTGGCGACGGGCACCCGACCGGCGGTGAGCAGGTCTCCACCGACGACGACGTCATCGACCTGTCGGTGGCCTCGCTGGGAGGCACCGGCATCATCGCCGACGCGATCGCCGCGCTGCAGCCCGAGGAGATCGAGGCCCTCACGGCACACCACGGCTACCAGCCGCAGGGGCTGCGCTCCCTGCGCGATGCTGTCGCGGCCCGGTTCACCGACACCGGGCTCGACACGTCGGCGGATCAGCTGATCGTCACGACCGGTGCCCACCAGGCGCTCTCGCTCGTGGCCCGTCAGGTCCTGCAGGCCGGCGACACCGTGCTCGTCGAGAGCCCGACGTTCCCCGGCGCGCTCGACGTGTTTCGCCGGTTCGCCGCACGAGCCGTCCCCGTCCCGGTGGACGGCGACGGGCTGCGCACCGACATGCTCGCGGACCTGGTCGCCCGCACCGACCCGGTGATGATCTACCTCACTCCCCACTTCCACTCGCCCACCGGCGCGATCATGCCGATCGAACGGCGCCGGCAGCTCGGGGAGATCGCCGCGGAGACCGGGATCGTCGTCGTCGAGGACCTCGCACTCGCCGACCTCGCCATCGACGACGTGGACCTGCCACCCCCCGTCGCCGCCGTGGCCGAGGGCGCGACCGTGCACACCATCGGGTCGACCGCGAAGCTGTTCTGGGCGGGCCTGCGCATCGGGTGGTTGCGGTCACCCGACAGCTGGGCCGTGCGGATGCTCGCGACGAAGACCGTCGCCGACCTGGGGTCCCCGCTCATCTCCCAGCTCATCGCCGTGCGACTGCTGGAACGTGCCGACGAGATCCGTGCGCAGCGCCGTGCACTGCTACGTCCCCGGCGAGACCTTCTGTGTCGACTCATCGAGGAGACGCTGCCCGGCTGGCAGTTCGTCCGCCCCCCCGGAGGCCTGTCGGTGTGGGCCACGCTCCCCCACGGCAACGCCGACGAGTTCGCCGAGATCGCACTGCGCCACGGCGTCGCGGTGGTTCCCGGCCCGTCCCTGTCCGTCGACGAGGGAAATCGGCGTGCCCTGCGGCTGGTCTTCTCCCGACCCGAGCCGGAGATCGAGGAGGGCATGCGTCGCGTCGCCGAAGCGTGGGAGTCCTACTCGCCGCTGCCGACACCCCAGTCGTCTGCCCGACTGCTGGTCTGACGAACACGCCCGGTGCGCTCACACGGACCGGGCGGCAGGTGACGACGTCGAGGTCAGGGGGTCGCGACCGGGACGTCGTACGTCGCGATCTTCGGGTGGTCGACCTTCGACGCGCCGACGTCCGATGCACCGCCGGGTGCACCGAGTCCGGTGACCGAGGCCTCGAAGTAGTCCGCGTTCACCGCGGTGAAGTGGTTCCACTCGGGCGGGACGTCGTCGCCGTAGAAGATCGCCTCCACCGGGCAGGCCGGCTCACAGGCCGCGCAGTCGATGCACTCGCCGGGGTGGATGTAGAGCATCCGGTCACCCTCGTAGATGCAGTCGACCGGACACTCCTGGACGCAGGCCGTGTCCTTCACGTCGATGCAGGGCTCCGCGATGACGTAGGTCACCTCAGCCCTCCCAGGCCTGGATCTTCGGGTGGTCCGCGTCGGAGGCACCCACGGTCGCGGCGCCTCCCGGGGAGCCCAGGCCACTCACGGAGTCCTCGAAGAACTCCGCGTTGATCGGCGTGAACTCCTTCCACTCGTCCGGGACGTCGTCCTCGTAGAAGATCGCCTCGAC
>JBBDIX010000061.1:0-2716 GCA_040880235.1 Nitriliruptoraceae bacterium | reverse complement strand
CACTGGCGGCCTCGGGCACCACCGTGGACGCACCGCTGGTGCCGCTCCAGGAGGTGCTGATGGACTCGGCACTGCAGCGCGACACGGGCGCCGAACTGTTCGTCGTCTTCCTGACCGCATTTGTGATCGTGTTCGCCTCGCTTGCCATCTACTTCACCCTGGCGATGCGACCTGTCCTGCTCGCCGCACTGGTCGTCTTCCTGCCCGTCGCGCATGCCGTGTCGGTGTGGACACCGATGCAGCGGGTGCAGGTGCGTACATGGTCGCTGGCGTTCGCCGTGCTGCTCTCCGATGCCGCGATCCTGACCATGTTCGCCGTGACCAACACCGTGGTGGGCCAACCCACCGGAGTGGACCGGCTGATCTTCGGATCCTTCGGCCTGCTGCTGGCGGCACTCGCTCCGGCCGCGCTGGCCCGGATCATCGGTGCGCCCGAACTGCAGACTGCCGTGCAGGGCATGTCGCGCGGGTCGAAGGCGGCCGCGGTCGGCGCTGGCGTGGTCGCGGTCAAGGGCGCGCTCGTTGCCAGCCGGGCCGAGCAGGGCATCCGAGGCGGTGGCCCGTCCGCAGGCGGCGGCGTGCCCCCCGCAGGCAGGGGACCTTCCGGTGGCCCCGGCGGCCCGTCGGGAGGTTCGACCGGCAGCCCGTCGAGCGCCGCGGCCACGCCGGCTCCCCGGTCCGCGGGCTCGAGCGCCCCGGGTGGCGCGTCGCCTGCGGGTGGGTGGCAGGGGGCGTTGACCCGGCCGGCGGCGGGAGCGCGAACGTGACCGAGCTGCCTGTCTACCAGTTTCCTTCCCGACCGACGCCGGGACTGCTGTTCGGCCTGTCGGCAGCCCGGCTGGCCGCCATGGGCACCGCGGGTGTCGTGGCGATCGTCACGCTGACCCGGCCGACCACGGCCCGCCTGGCCACCGGAGTCGCGATCATCGTGCTGCTCGCTGCGGCAGCCGTCGTGAAGGTCGGCGGTCGCGCGGTCGTCGACTGGTTGCCGATCTGGGTCGCGTTCGGGTGGCAGCAGGCCACCCGCAACAACGAGTTCTACACGGGTCCCGACCTCGCACTCGACCTGCCCGACGGGGTCATCGACCTTCCGGGCGAACTGTTCGGCATCGAGATCCACCACTACACCGGCACGTCGCGTGCCACGGTCAGCAACCCCACCCCGACCGGCTACGGAATCATCCGAGACACGTTCCGACACCGGTTGGTCGCGATCGCCGAGATCGGAGGCAGCGACTTCCTGTTCTGCGACCCGGCCGACCAGCAGGCACGCGTCGGCGCCTGGGGAGCGGTACTCGATCACGTCGCCCAGTCGCTCCCGGAGGTGTCTCGGCTGCAGATCGTCCACACCGTCGGTCCCGCCACCACGGCACCGCTCGCCGCCCACCATCGACACCACGGCGGCCGAGCGACCGACGCCACCACCGACTCGTACCGGCAGGTCGTGCAGACAACCGGGCAGTCCGCCCAGCAGCACCGGATGCTGCTGGCGATCGGGCTCGACCTGCGGCGCGCCCGACGCGCGATCCGCCAGGCCGGCGGCGGCCACGACGCAGCCGCCGCCGTGCTGCTGGACCGGGCCGCCGTCATCGAGGACAACCTGCGTGCCGCAGGCATCGATCTGCACGGCTGGCTGCCCGCCCGCACCATCGGGCTCGTGCTGCGCACGGCATTCGACCCCTCCGCCGCGCTGTCCGACCAGCCGACCGACGTGAACGACGGCGGCGGCGTCGACGCGGCCGCAGCCGGGCCGACCGGCATGGTCGACAGCTGGTCGACGGTGCGACATGACTCGGGATGGTCCACCACCCTGCAGGTGGTGCGGCCCCCGTCCCGACCTGTCACCGGGGAATTCCTTCAGCACCTCCTGCTCGGCGTGCCGGCGCGACGGCGCATGTCGATCCTGTACGTGCCCACCCCGATGGACACCGCCGAACGACGCGCACAGACCCAACAGGTGTCCACCGAATCCGAACAGGCACTGCGCGCCCGGTGGGGGTTCGCAACCTCAGCACGCCAGCGGCGCACCGCGGCCGACGCCGCACGACGCGAAGAGGATGTTGTCGAGGGCCGGACGGCCTACCGGGTCGCGTGGCTGCTCACCGTGACCGCAGACACTCCGGCGCAGCTGGACACCGCCGTCGGCCAGGTCGAGGCGGCCGCGCGGCGCTGCGCGTTGGAACTCCGGCGGATGGCCGGCACCCAACGGCAGGCGTTCGGGTTCACCCTTCCACTGTGTCGAGGTGGCCGATGAGGCTGCCGGGTCGGCGGGCCGCCACCCGGCGTGTCTCCCGTGCCCGGTCGAGACGGTCCAACAGGCGTCCCGACCGCAGCCAACTGCGTGACGAGCGGCGACGGCAACGTGCCGAAGAGGCCACCGACCGGCGGGACAAGGCCAGCCGGTACCGGCGACTCGGGGGCCCGCGCGGTCAGCGACGCCGATTCGCCGGCAGGACCCTGTGGGAAGTCTGCCCGGAACCGTTCGAGGCTTCCACCGCATCGCTCGAAGCGATCTTTCCGTTCCAGACCGGCTCCGCAACCGACGCCGACCAGGGCATGGTGATCGGCACGTCACCCACCGGCGGCAGCTTCTGCTGGGACCCGTGGACGCTGTATCAGGCGGGCCGGCTCACCAATCCGAACGTGCTCATCCTCGGCGATGTCGGCTCCGGCAAGTCGTCGCTGGCCAAGACACTCGTCTGGCGAGGGCTGGAGT
>JBBDIX010000060.1:0-17772 GCA_040880235.1 Nitriliruptoraceae bacterium | reverse complement strand
CGCTGGACGGCATCGACATCGACCTCGTCGAACTGTTCGTGGATGACCAGCTCGACATCGCGGGTCGACGGCTGCGCGACCTGCCGCCCCTCGAGGATGCGCTGGTCGCGGCGATCGTGCGCGACCACCGGGTCCTCATCGCGAAGGGCGACACGCTGATCGAACCTGGTGACGTCCTGCTGATCACGACCCAGCGTCAGGGAGATGCCATTGCCCGACTCACCGCGTGGGCGCGGGGAGAGGACGCGGGGGAGTGGGTCCAGCGACTGCGTGACCCACGACCCGACCGCTAGGTCACTAGAATGGCCCGAACGGGCGTCGTGCCCACCGCCACCGTCGCGGTGACCCCGGCGCCTCCATCGACCCTCGCCACCGGAGGAATCCGTGGAACTGCTGCTTCCGATCCTGTTTCTCGGCGTGCTGTACATGCTGCTCATCCGTCCGCAGCAGCGCCGGCAGAAGGAACATCGCGGCCTGGTGTCCAACCTCCAGCGCGGTGACGACGTCGTGACGATCGGAGGGATCCACGGCCGGGTGATCGACCTCGACGATGACACCATGGACCTGCAGGTGACCGGCGACAGCGACGTCGTCGTGCGCTTCCAGCGTTCCTCTGTGGCGCGCGTCGTCCGCGACGACGAGGGCGAGTGAGCCGCAGGTCCGGCGAGCCGTTCGACCCCGATGCAGCGACGTCGGGGGAGGTCGACGTGTCGGCCGACCGTTCTGCGTCCTCCGCGCTGACGGATCCGGCACACGCGATCCACGGGTCGGCCGAGGCCGCGCTGCTGCGCGGCGTGGGTGCCTCCGACGCGGTCCGTGAGGCGGCCGAGGTCGCCATCGACGCGGAGCGCCTGACCGGGTCGAAGGTCGGGGTGTTGACCCGCCTGCAACAGGACGAGGTCGTCAGCGCCTTCATCAAGCTGTCCGATCAGTTCCTCGAAGCCCTCGGCTTCACCGAACACGGATTCCGCCACGCGAACCTCGTGGGTCGCATCGCGCACAACGTGCTCCACCACCTCGGTGCGGACCGCGAACTGTGCGAACTGGCCGCGATCGCGGGCTATCTCCACGACGTGGGCAACGTGGTCACGCGTGCCAACCATGGTCTGTCGGGGGCGTGGATCGCCTACGACGCCCTGCGCCGCCTGGAGGTCGACCCGTACCGGATCGGCCTGGTGCTGTCCGCGATCGGGAACCACGAGGAGAAGTACGGATCGTCGATCGGCCCGGTCGGTGCGGCGGTCATCCTCGCGGACAAGGCCGACGTGCACCGGTCGCGGGTCCGCCGCAACGCGGACACGGCTGCCGACATCCACGACCGGGTGAACGACGCCGTGACCAGTTCGTTCCTCCGGGTCGACGCCGATGCCGGCACGATCACCCTCGAGCTGGCGCTCGACACGGACCGCTCGACGGTCATCGAGTACTTCGAGATCTTCCTGGATCGCATGATGATGTGCCGCCGCGCCGCGCGCACCCTGGGATGCGAGTTCCAGATCACCGCCAACGGCGTCCCGCTCGGCTGACACGGACAGGGCACAGGTGTGGACAAGCGACCTCTGATCATCACGCTGTCGATGTTCCTGCTCGTCGTGCTCGCAGGCGGCGTGCTGCTCGCCGGTGGGCAGCGACCGAACCTCGGACTCGACCTGCAGGGCGGAATCAGTGCGGTGTACGAACCGGTGCTGAACGAGGGCGGCGAACTGCCGGAGGACTTCGAGGAGATCATCGACGAGGCGATCGAGGTCATCCGGGCGCGGGTGGACTCGCTGGGTGTCGCGGAACCCGACATCTCGCGTTCCGGTACCGACGTGCTGGTACAGCTGCCCGGGGTGACCGACGCCGAACGACTGCAGCAGCTCATCGGCAGGACCGCGCAGCTGCGTTTCCGCCCGGTCGATCGCATCCTCGTCCCCGGCGACCCGGACTACGACCAGGGCGTGGACTGCACGGCACCGGTCGACGAACGCGCCGACATCCCGGCAGAGGAGGCCGGCATCCTGTGTGGCGCTGACGGCGGTGGGGTGTTCGACCCGGTCGCCGAACGGATGGTGCCGCTCAAGTACGAGGTCGGGCCGGCAGGGCTCACCGGGGAACGCATCGAGGACGCCTTCCCGGTTCTGGCCGACGCCCAGGGGTACGCCGTCTCCCTGCAGTTCGACCGAGTGGGGGGAGAGGCATTCGCCGCACTGAGCGCGGACCTCGCGTGCCAGCGCGACGTCGGGCTTCCGGGTCTGCTGGCGATCGTGCTGGACGGCGTCGTCGAGTCGGCGCCCAACATGTCGTCGAGCGTCGCGTGCGGGATCGGCATCCGCGACGGAGCGGCCCAGATCACCGTAGGAGCGGGCAGTCTCGCGGAGCAGGAGGAGCAGGCTCGCGACCTCGCGCTCGTGCTGCGCACCGGCGCCCTGCCCATCACCCTCGAACCGTCGACCTTCGAGCAGGTCTCGGCGACCCTCGGGGCCGAGTCCCTGCGGGCCGGACTGCTCGCGGGGCTGATCGGTCTGGCGCTGGTCGGCGGCTGGCTGATCTGGTTCTACCGGCAGCTGGGCGTGGTCGCCCTCGCGTCCCTGGGAATGTTCGCCGTGCTCATCGTCTCGCTCATCACGCTGCTCGGTCGGATCGGCTTCGCGCTGACGCTGGCCGGGGTCGCGGGGCTGATCGTGGCCGTGGGCATCACGGCGGACTCGTCGATCATCTTCTTCGAACGGATCCGCGACGAGGTGAACCTGGGCAAGACGGTGCGAACGGCGGTACGCCGGGCGTACTCGAGCGCGTTCCGGACCAACCTCGCCGGCAACACCGTGACACTGGCCGCCGCCGTCGTCCTCTACTTCCTCGCGGTCGGTCCGGTCCGCGGGTTCGCACTCATGCTCGGCATCGCCACCGTGCTCGACATCCTGATCCTGTGGGCCTTCACCCGTCCGGTCGTGTGGCTGATGAGTGAGACCAGACTGCTGACGAGGCACACCGTGCGGGCCGCCGACACCGCCGTCGCGCCGGGAGGTGCACGATGAGGACGCCCGCGATCGACTTCGTCGGCAGGGCCCCCCGCTGGGCCATGGTGTCTGCGGTGTTGCTGCTGGCGGGCCTCGCGTCGATCGGCATCCGCGGGCTCGACCTGTCGATCGACTTCGTGGGAGGGACCTCGTACACCCTGACGGGCATCGACGGCGACGTGACGTCCCAGGATCTGCGTGAGGCGGCCGAGGACGCCGGTGCACGTGACGTGGTCGCGCAGATGCAGCTCGACGGTGACCGCGCGATCGGTGCGATCGTGCGCATGGAGGCCGTCCCCCCGGGGTCGGCCGAGGCCAGCCAGATCGAAGCTGGCCTCCGGGATGTCGCCTCCGCCAGCGAAGTGGTCTCGAACTTCGTCGGTCCGACGTGGGGCGAACGGATCACGCGCCAGGCGGCGCAGGCACTGATCGTGTTCCTGATCGTGATCGTCGTGTACATCTCCCTGCGGCTCGAGTTCCGCATGGCGATCGCCGCGGTCGTGGCCCTGGCGCACGACCTCGCGATCACCATCGGTGTGTACGCCCTCGTCGGGTTCAGTGTCTCCCCGGCCACCGTGATCGCCCTGCTGACCATCCTCGGGTACTCGCTGTACGACACGGTGGTGGTGTTCGACCGGGTGAAGGAGAACGCCGTCACCCTCGGGGACCCGGGCCGTCGCACGTACTCCGAACTGGTGAACTCGTCGATGAACGAGGTGCTGTACCGGTCGATCAACACCTCGATCACGTCGGTGCTCCCCGTGGGCGCCCTGCTGTTCATCGGCTCGCAGGTGCTCGGCGCGACGACCCTGCAGGACCTTGCGCTCGCCCTGTTCGTGGGCATGACCGTCGGGGTGTACTCGTCGCTGTTCGTCGCGGGTCCCCTGCTGGCGTGGATGAAGATGCGCGAACCCGAGGAGCAGCGGCGAGCCGCACGGGTGGCGCGTGCCGACGGTGAGCGACGCCCCGACGACGCGACCGCGTCCGACGAGGGCGCCGGGTCGCGTGCGACCCCGCCGGAACCGGCCGCGGGTTCGCCCGAGGCTCGGGCACCGATCACCACCGAGTACGTGCGGGGCCAGGGCCGGTCTGCGCGACGTCGACGTAGACGCTGAGCACCATCCGACAGGGAGCGACATGAAGATCGAGTTCGACACCGAACGGCTGGCCTCGTACATCCGTGACATCCCGGACTTCCCGAAGCCGGGCGTGAACTTCAAGGACATGACGCCCCTGCTCATCGACCACGTGGCGTTTTCCACGGCGATCGACGCGCTGGTCATGCACTTCGGTCGTGGCACGGTCGACAAGGTCGTGGGCATCGAGGCCCGGGGCTTCATCCTCGGGGCACCCGTGGCGTACCACTTCGGCGCGGGGTTCATCCCCGCGCGCAAGGCGGGCAAGCTGCCGTCGGCCACCCGTTCGGTCGCCTATGAGCTCGAGTACGGCGACGAGACGCTCGAGATCCACGAGGACGCGATCCGCCCGGGAGACCGCGTGCTGATCGTCGACGACGTGCTCGCCACCGGAGGTACCGCCTCCGCGGCTGCGTCGCTCGTCGAGTCGCTCGGCGGCCGGGTCGTCGGGCTGGGGTTCCTCCTCGAACTGTCGTTCCTCGGCGGTGCGGCCAGGCTCGAGGGGCGTGACCACGTGTCGCTCATCCGCTACTGAATCGTCCCTGACGGGCCCCTGGACGCCCCCCG
Organism: Nitriliruptoraceae bacterium; assembly: GCA_040880235.1. Taxonomy (GTDB): domain Bacteria; phylum Actinomycetota; class Nitriliruptoria; order Nitriliruptorales; family Nitriliruptoraceae; genus JBBDIX01. Next base: position 13,070 of record JBBDIX010000060.1, on the reverse strand, counting down.
GAGGAGTCCCGGTGACCAGGGCGCCGGATCTCGGGTCGGTACGCTCGTCGTTCGGACCGAGCGAAGGCCGCGGGTTGGCTGCGGAGACGACGGGAACACAGGAGGCGCGTGGATCCGCGCTTCCGCCCCCACGCCCGTCCGGCGTGGGGCGAGTCCTCGCGCGATTCCCACTCGTGGGCCGCGACACCCCCGCCGAACTCGACGCGCTGACGGAGGCGATCCGGGAGTCCTCCAAGGCCGACGTCCGGGAGGTCGTACGCGCCTACGTGTACGCCCGTGCCATGCACGAGGGCCAGCGCCGGCGCAGTGGTGAGGACTACATCACGCACCCGGTCGCGGTGGCGACGGAACTCGCGCGACTGGGACTCGGCACCGCGACGCTGTGCGCGGCACTGCTCCACGACGTGGTCGAGGACACGCCTGCGTCCCTCGACGACATCCGGGAGGGATTCGGGGACGAGGTCGCGCGGCTCGTCGACGGAGTGACCAAGCTCGACCGCATCCAGGTCGAGTCGAAGCAACAGCAGCAGGCCGAGACGCTGCGCAAGATGATCATGGCGATGGCCCAGGACATCCGGGTGCTCGTCGTCAAGCTCGCCGATCGCCTCCACAACATGGAGACGATCGGGTTCATGCCGCGTGACAAGCAGAAGCGGATTGCCCAGGAGACGCTGGACATCTACGCGCCGCTCGCGCACCGGCTCGGCATGCAGAACTTCAAGCTGCGTCTCGAGGACCTCGGGTTCGCCACGTTGCACCCGAAGCGCTACGAAGAGATCGTGGCGATGGTCGACGAACGTGATCCCGAACGTGAGGCCCACCTCGAACAGATCATCGCCGAGATCCACGAGCAGCTGCGCGAACTCAAGGTTCGTGGCGAGGTGACCGGCCGGCCGAAGCACTACTACTCGATCTACGAGAAGATGGTCCTGCGAGGCAAGGAGTTCGACGAGATCCACGACCTCGTCGCGGTGCGCGTCATCGTGAACTCGGTACGTGACTGCTACGCCGTCCTCGGCCAGCTGCACGCCACCTGGCGACCGATCCCGGGTCGCTTCAAGGACTACATCGCGATGCCGAAGGTGAACCTGTACCAGTCGCTGCACACGTCGGTGATCGGGCCGCAGGGTCGGCCGCTCGAGGTACAGATCCGGACCCGAGCGATGCACCAGACCGCCGAGTTCGGGGTCGCCGCGCACTGGAAGTACAAGGACGCGTCCCGGGGAACCGACGAGACGTCTGCCGAGGAGCTCGCCTGGCTGGAGGAGATCCTCGAGTGGCAGCAGGAGGTCGAGGAGCCCGGCGACTACCTCGAGTCCCTGCGCATCGACCTCTACCAGAACGAGGTCTTCGTCTTCACCCCGAAGGGTGAGGTGATGGGGTTGCCGGCCGGCGCCACCCCGATCGACTTCGCCTACGCCGTGCACACGGAGGTCGGCCACCGGTGCATCGGAGCGCGCGTCAACGGGCGTCTGGTGTCGCTGGACCACCAGCTCGTCAACGGCGACACGATCGAGGTGCTCACCTCGAAGGCCGAGGATGCCGGGCCATCGCGCGACTGGCTGCAGCTGGCGGCGTCGACGCGTGCCCAGTCCAAGATCCGGGCGTGGTTCAACCGTGAACGTCGTGAAGATGCCATCGTCCGCGGTCGCGATGCCATCACCCGAGCCCTGAGGCGCAAGGGTGTCGCCTATGCACGCGCGATGGCATCGGGCGACCTCACCGACGTCGCTCGGATGCTCAACCACAAGTCGGTCGAGTCCCTGTTCCGGGCCGTGGGGGAGGGACACCTCGCTGCGCAGACGGTGGCCCAGCACCTCGTCGGTGAGCTCACCGAGTCCGAACCCCAGACCGACGACGAACTGCCCGGTGCGCCGAGCAGCGCACCGATCCGCATCGGCCGCTCCGGTGACGAGGGCATCGAGGTCGAGGGTGAAGCCGGCATGCTGGTCAAGCTCGCTCGCTGCTGCACTCCGGTGCCGGGGGACGCGATCGTTGGGTTCGTGACGCGAGGGCGCGGCGTGTCGGTGCACCGCAAGGACTGCCCCAACGTCACGGATCTGGAGAGGGAAGAGGAACGGTTCGTGCCCGTGGACTGGTCGGGGGACTCGACGGCATCGTTCCGTGTGTCCATCCAGATCGAGGCCCTGGACCGCAAGCACCTGCTGCGTGACATCACCGCGGTGCTGGGGGACCTGCACATCAACATCACCTCGGCGCAGGTGGTCACGCGTCGGGACCGCGTGGCCGTGCTCTCGTTCTCGTTCGAACTCGGAGATCCCGCCCACCTCGAGTACGCACTGCGGTCCGTCCGCGGAGTCGACGGGGTGTACGACGCCTTCCGTTTCGTCCCGCAGTCGCCCCGCTGACGGCGCCACATCGTCGGTTCGTGGCCGCCGTCGCTGCACCGTGCCCCGGGCCCGCTCGTCGCGCGCGATAGCCTCGCGCTGCGGTGTCGCGCAGTCGCACCGCCTCGCCGTCTCCCGTTCGAGGACCCCCGTGAGTGCCGACGACCGGTTCGTCGTCAGCGTCGTGCTCGGACGCTGGCAGGCCAACTGCTACGTGCTCGCCGACCCTGCACAGGGCACGGCGGTCGTCGTCGATCCGGGCGAGGGCGGCGGACCCGCGGTGACGCGGATCCTCGAGCGCTTCGACCTGCGCGCCGAGGCGATCCTGCTCACCCACGGACACCTCGACCACGTGTGGTCGACCCCGGAGCTCGCACGAGGGCTCGACGTCCCGGTGTTCCTCCACGACGAGGACCGGTGGTTGTTCGATGATCCGGGGGCGGCGTTCGGGGTGTCGACCTCCGTGCTCGTGGCGGAGTTCGGACTCGAGTGGGACCCCCCGACCGAACGCCTCGAACGGCTGGCTGACGGACAACGTCTGATGTTCGCGGGCACGCGGATGGACGTACGCCACAGCCCGGGTCACACCCCGGGCCACGTGACGTTCCTCGCGCAGGACCTGGCGGGGGTCGACTTCGCCCTGTCGCTCGACGAGGCGGACCTCGCGACCGGAGACCTGCTGGCCCCGCGGGACGGAACCGTCGACGATGCGGTGCTGTTCTCCGGCGACCTCGTGTTCGCGGGGTCGATCGGACGCACGGACTTCCCGCGCGGTGACACCGAGCGCATGCAGCAGTCGCTCGCCGAGACGGTGCTGGACCTCGACGACGACACGCTGGTGCTGTCCGGACACGGCCCCTGGACCACCGTGGGTCGGGAACGAGGGTCCAACCCCTTCCTTCGCGAACTCGTCGCACGCGCGGCGGAGTGAGGAACAGCGTGGCAACCATCGACGCCAACCCGCCGGCAGGCACCCGCGACCACCTCCCGGTGGACGTCGAACGGCGCGAGCGTGCGTTCGACACGATTCGCCGGGTGTTCCGGTCCCACGGGTTCTCGCCGCTGGAGACCCCCGCCTTCGAACGGCTCGAGGTGCTCACCGGCAAGTATGGGGATGAGGGCGACCAGCTCATCTTCAAGATCCTGCGTCGCGGAGAGCACGAGGCGACCGGTGTCGCCGACCTCGCGCTGCGGTACGACCTCACCGTGCCGCTCGCACGGGTGGTGGCCCGGTACGGCTCCCAGCTTCCCAATCCGTTCCGGCGCTACCAGATTGCACCGGTGTGGCGCGCGGATCGGCCGGGGCGAGGCCGCTTCCGAGAGTTCCACCAGTGCGACCTCGACACGGTCGGGTCGTCGTCCCTGACGGCGGATGCGACCACCATCATCGCCGTCGCGGACGCGCTCGAGGCGCTGGGCCTCCATGGGTTCCGCGTCCAGGTCAACCACCGGGAGGCCCTGCGCGGGCTGATCGAGGCGTATGGGGTGCCCGCGGAGTTCGAGGCGGACACGCTCGTGGCGCTCGACAAGCTGGCGAAGATCGGGGTCGACGGGGTCGCGACGGAACTGCGTGACCGCGGCATCCCGCCTCCTGCTGCAGAGGCCATCACCGCGGACCTGACGGACGACGATGCGCTCCGGGCGCGGGTCGAGTCGACCAGCCGTGGCGCCACCGGCACCTCCGAGGTCGACCGGCTCGTACAGCTCGTCGGTGACGTCGTCGGCGGCACGGTGGAGTACGCCCCGGTGCTCGCTCGCGGGCTGTCGTACTACACGGGCCCCGTGTTCGAGGTGGTGCACGACGACCTCGACGTCACGATCGCGGCAGGTGGCCGCTACGACGGGCTGGTGGGCATGTTCCAGTCGACGGACGTGCCGGCCACCGGAGGGTCCCTCGGGCTCGAACGCATCCTGTTGCTCCTCGAGGACCGTGAGACCGAGGAGCACCGCGAGGTCGACGTGGTCGTGACGGTCGTCGACGAGGCGCTCACGGACCGGGCCGTCGCGCTCGCTGGCCGCGTGCGGCGTACCGGTCTGCGCGTCGACCTGTACAGCGGAGAGGGCCGGCTGGGCAAGCAGCTGAAGTACGCCGACCGGCGGGGTGCCGCGGTCGCGCTCATCCTGGGTGATCAGGAGATCGACACCGGTACCGTCACGATCAAGCACCTGGCGACCGGTGACCAGATCGCCGTCGCGACCGACGACCTCGATGAACGGGTCGTCGGTCTGTGCGTCGACACGACCAAGGACGATCGTTGAGCATCACCCCACACGGCGCGATGCGGACCCACGCCGCTGGTGAGCTGCGTACGGACCACGTCGGGCAGACCGTCACCGTCGCCGGATGGATCGACACGCGCCGGGATCATGGTGGCGTCGCGTTCCTCGACCTGCGCGATCGCAGCGGCATCCTGCAGGTCGTCGCCGATCCCGAGGCCTCTGCTGCGCTCGAGGCCGCCCATCGGGTGCGTCCGGAGTGGGTCGTGCGCGTCACCGGACAGGTGAGGCAGCGTCCGGACGGCATGATCAACGATCGGCTCGCGACCGGACGGGTCGAGCTCGCGGCGACCGACGTCGAGGTCCTGTCCGAGGCGGCGACACCGCCGTTCCCGGTGAGCGACGGCATCGACGTGTCCGAGGAACTCCGCCTCGTGCACCGGTACGTGGACCTGCGACGGCCCTCGATGGCGCACAACATCGCGGTGCGGGCGCGCACCGTGTCGGTCATCCGGCGGGTCATGGAACGCAATGGATTCCTCGACGTGGAGACCCCCACGCTGACCCGGGCGACACCGGAGGGAGCGCGCGACTTCCTCGTGCCGTCCCGACTCCAGCCGGGCAGCACCTACGCACTGCCGCAGTCCCCGCAACTGTTCAAGCAGTTGCTCATGGTCGCGGGCATCGAACGCTACTACCAGATCGCGCGGTGTTTCCGGGACGAGAACCTGCGCGCCGACCGCCAGCCCGAGTTCACCCAGCTGGACGTGGAACTGTCGTTCGGGGACGAACAGGACGTGTACGCGCTCATGGAGGAGATGTTCGTCGAGATCTTCGACGAGATCCTTGACGTCGCGCTGCCCACCCCGTTCCCGCGCATGACCCACGCGGAGGCGATGCGGCGCTTCGGTTCCGACAAGCCGGACCTGCGCTACGGGATGGAGCTCACCGACCTCGGTGAGGTGCTCGCGGACACGGAGGTCGGGGTGTTCTCCGGAGCGCTCGACGCAGGGGGCAGCGTCGTGGCCGTGTGCCTGGAGGGTGGCGGTTCGATGACCCGCCGCGAGTTCGACGAGTGGGTCGAGTGGGCCAGGCGCCGCGGTGCGAAGGGCCTCGCCTGGGGAGTCGTCGAGGAGGCCGACGGCACGGTGTCGCTGCGCAGCCCCCTGTCGAAGTTCATGTCCGACGGCGAGGTGGGCGCGATCCTGGACGCGTGTGGCGCCGGTGTGGGCGATGTCGTGTTCTTCGGAGCCGGCCCGACGCGGTTCGTGCGCACCCTCATGGGCGCCCTGCGCGTCGCACTGGCCGACGCGAACGACCTCGTCCCGGAGGGACGCTGGGAGTTCGTGTGGATCGTGGAACCACCGATGTTCGACCCCGCCGCCGAGTCGGACGACCCGACGGCAGCGACGGCCGACGGGTGGGTGCCCAACCACCATCCCTTCACGGCCCCTGCCGCCGAGTTCGCCGATGACTTCGAGCAGCACCCCGGCGAGGCCACGGCGCGCGCCTACGACATCGTGCTCAACGGGGTCGAACTGGCCTCCGGATCGGTGCGTGTCCATGACGCTGACCTGCAGCGCAGGGTCCTGCGCTTCCTCGGGATCTCCGACGACGACGCCGAGGAGAAGTTCGGGTTCCTGCTGCGAGGCTTCGCCCACGGGGTGCCGCCGCACTGCGGCATCGCACCGGGCATCGACCGCCTGATCATGCTGCTGGTCGGCACGGACAACATCCGTGATGTCATCGCCTTTCCCAAGACGCAGTCGGGTGCCTGTCCGCTCACCGACGCGCCGGCGCCGTTCGAACCGGCCGCACTCGACGACCTCGGACTGCGCCTCGCGCCGCGGCCCGTGGCCTGATCGCCACGCCCGCATCGTCGCTACGGTGATGTGATGACCGATGCACAGCTGTTCCTCGACGCGGACGGCGATGGCGCGCCGTCGCGATCCTCGAATTTCCCGGGTTCCGCCGCCCCACTCGCGGCGCGGATGCGGCCACGCACGCTCGACGACGTCGTGGGACAGCAGCAGGCGCTGGGTCCCGGAACGCCGTTGCGTACGATGCTGGAACTCGGCGAGCTCACCTCACTGGTGCTGTGGGGACCACCCGGTGTCGGCAAGACGTCACTGGCGACGGTCATCGCCCATCACGTCGACGCGGTGTTCCAGGAACTGTCGGCGGTCACCGCCGGGGTGAAGGACGTACGGCGGATCCTCGAGGAAGGCCGCGCCCGCCTCGAACTGCGTGAGCGGCGCACCGTGCTGTTCGTCGACGAGATCCATCGCTTCAACACCACGCAGCAGGACGCCCTGCTGCCCGGCGTCGAGGCGGGCTGGGTGGTGCTCGTCGGCGCGACCACCGAGAACCCGTTCTTCGAACTGACCGCACCCCTGTTGTCCCGCTGCCAGTTGGTGCGCCTCGAGGCACTGAGCGACGACGACGTCGCGGTGCTGGTACGACGGGCCCTGGCCGATCCACGCGGAGGACACGACGGGCGCGTCACCATCACCGACGAGGCGGTGCAGGCGCTCGCATCGGTCGCCGACGGGGATGCCCGCGCGGCGCTCGGAGCCCTGGAGGCTGCCATCGCCGTGTCGGGTGCCGGGGCGGAGGGGCCTGTCGAGGTCGATGTCGACGTCGTGTCCCGTGCGGTGCGCCGGTTCCGCTACGACCGCGCCTCGGACAACCATCACGACCAGGTCTCCGCGTTCATCAAGTCGCTGCGTGGCAGTGATCCGGACGCCGCCGTGTACTGGATGCTCCGCATGCTCGAGTCGGGGGAGGATCCCCGGTTCCTCGCCCGGCGCATGGTCATCTTCGCGTCCGAGGACGTGGGACTGTCCGATCGGCAGGCCCTGCCCCTGGCGGTCGCCGCGTTCGACGCCCTCGATCGTGTCGGGTTGCCGGAGGCCCGGTACGCGCTCACGCATGCGGCCGTGACGCTGGCGGTCGCGCCGAAGTCCAACAGCGTCGCACGGGCACTCGCAACGGGCCTGGACGTCGTACGTCGTCACGGCAACCTCGACGTACCTGTCCACCTGCGCGCCGGGAACCACCGTGGCGCGGAGGCACTCGGCCATGGGGTGGGATACGACTATCCTCATGACCACGCGGACGGCTTCGCGCCGGCACAGCGGTACCTTCCGGAGCGCATCGACGGCATGACGATCTACGAGCCCTCGGTCCATGGGCACGAGGGGCCGGTCGCGGATCGTGTGGCGCAACTGCGGGCTGCCCGCCATCAGGAGACGACGTCGGGTGGTCGACGCGAGGATGACCGCCGACGAGAGGATGACACGTGAGCGTCAGGGACTGGGCGATCGTCGGGGCCGTGGTGTTCTGGGGGGTGCTGGTCGTGGTCGTGAGCGCATTCGTGCTCCGTGCGATGCGTGTGCTCGACGAGACGGCGAACACGATCCGCACCGTGACCGAGGAGACGGTGCCGATCCTGCGTGGCGTCAACGAGACCGTGTCGGGAGTGAATGTGGAACTCGCTCGCCTCGACACGATCATGGCGGGCGTCCAGTCGATCACCGCCACCACGGATCGCCTCGTCGGCGTGGTGCACGCGACCGTGTCCAACCCGCTCATCCGGGCGGCCGGGTTCATGTCCGGGGCGTTCCGGTCACGCCGTCGCGACGAGGACTGATCATGCCTGTGGGACACGACGTACAACCGGGACGTGACGCGTGAAACGCCTGTTCACCCTGGCCCTGGGACTCGGCGCCGGCGCCTGCGTGGGTGCCTGGTTCGTGCGTCGCCTCGAGGAGGCCCGCGAGGCGATGACCCCGTCGTCGCTCGCGGGACGCGCGACCCGCGGGGTCGCGTCGGTCGCCGGCGTCGTGGTACGGCTCGTCGAGCAACGACTGGCGCAGGCGAGGGCCGGTGCGGCCGAACACGAGCGGCGGATGCGCGAGGAGTTCGACGTTCCGGACATCTCTCCCCGCTGAGGTCCACGACCCCTCCGCCCCGACCACCGCGCGACGCGGTCCACCACCGCCGACCGACGAGGACCAGACGTGGACTCCCTGACGATTCGCGAGACGTTCCTGCAGTTCTTCGAGGAGCGCGGGCACCGTCGTCACGAGTCGGCGCCGCTGATCCCGAACGACCCGACCCTGCTGCTCACGATCGCGGGGATGGTCCCGTTCAAGCCCTACTTCACGGGAGAGGCGACCCCGCCGTCACCTCGCGCCGTCAGCTTCCAGAAGTGCGTGCGCACGAACGACATCGAGAACGTGGGCCGCACGACCCGCCACCTGTCGTTCTTCGAGATGCTGGGCAACTTCTCGTTCGGTGACTACTTCAAGCAGGAGGCGATCACCTGGGCGTGGCAGTTGGCGACCGGTGCGTTCGGCCTCGATCCCGATCGAATCTGGGTCAGCATCCACGAGTCCGACGACGAGGCCGAACGGATCTGGCTCACCGAGACGGGTGTCCCCGCCGAACGCCTGGTACGCATGGGTGCGGACAACTTCTGGGACACCGGAGGTGCGGGGCCGTGCGGTCCGTGCACCGAACTGCACTATGACCGTGGCGAACGCTGGGGGGAGGCAGGCGGCCCGGCGGTGAACGGCGAACGCTACCTGGAGTTCTACAACCTGGTCTTCATGCAGTTCCTGCGCGACGACGCGGGCACGATCCTCGGGGATCTGCCCAGCCAGAACGTCGACACCGGGCTCGGTCTGGAGCGACTCGCGGTGCTGCTGCAGGACGTCGACAACGTGTTCATGACCGACCTGTTCGCACCTCTGATCGACCGTGCCAGTGACCTGACCGGGGCCGCCTACGGACAGGACGACGAGCGCGACGTCAGTCTGCGTGTCATCGCCGAGCACGCGCGCGCCGCCGCGTTCCTGATCGGCGATGGCGTCCTTCCCGCCAAGGAGGGACGCGGCTACGTCCTGCGCCGCCTGCTGCGGCGTGCGATGCGTCACGCGCACCTGCTCGGCGTCGACGTGTCCGGCGGGCAGCGCATCGTGGTGCCGATGGTGGAGCGCGTCATCGAGCGGTTCGCCTCGATGTATCCGGAGCTCGAACGCCAGCGCGAACTGATCACCAGGGTGGCCGATGCCGAGGAACGGGACTTCGCCACGCGGATCCGCCAGGGCCTCGACCGACTCGACACCGCGGTGCAGGCCACCGGCGGTGACGCGAACGGCCCGCGGGCCTTCCCGGCGGCGACCGCGTTCGAACTGCACGACACCTACGGCTTTCCCGTCGACCTCACGGCGGAGATCGTCGAGGACGCTGGTCTGACGTTCGACCGAGCCGCGTTCGAAGAGCTCATGACCGAGCAGCGCGAGCGCGCGCGGGCAGGAGCACGGCGGGGGCGGGACGGCATACCGACCGAGGTCTATCGCGAGGCCGGCGTGTCGACGGGAACGAGCGAGTTCGTCGGCTATGACGCGCTGACGGCCGAGGCCGTGGTCGGTGCCATCGTCACCGCCGGTGGGGCGCAGGAGTCCGCGACCGAGGGCGACGTCGTCGAGGTGATCCTCGGACGGACGCCGTTCTACGCGGAGGGCGGGGGCCAGGTCGGGGATGCGGGAGTCATCGAGACCCCGACCGGTCGACTCGAGGTCCTCGACACCCAGGAGGCACTGCCCGGGTTGATCGTCCATGCTGCACGGGTGGTGGCCGGGGAGGTCCACACCGGGCAGGGCGCGGAGGCTCGTGTCGACGCGTCGCGACGTCTGGCGACGGCGCGGAGTCACTCCGCCACCCACGTCCTGCACGCGACCATCCGTGAGGAGCTCGGGGATCATGCCCAGCAGGCCGGATCCCTGGTCCAGCCCGGCCGGCTCCGGTTCGACTTCCCGCACTTCGAGGCGCTCTCACGGACGCGCATCGCAGAGATCGAGGCGACGATCAACGAACGAGTGCTGCGCGACCCACACGTGCACACCGAGGTCATGGATCTCGACGAGGCACGACGCAGCGGAGCGGTCGCGAACTTTGGGGATCGGTACGGAGACGTCGTTCGGGTGGTCACGATCGGGAACTTCTCCCGCGAACTGTGTGGGGGCACGCACGTGCCGTCCGGCGCGAGCATCGGCGCCATCACGGTGGTGCGCGAGGAGTCCGTCGGCTCCAACACCCGCCGCGTCGAGGCCCTGACCGGCACGGACGCGCTCGTACACCTCGCCCGGGAGCGACTGGTGGCAGAGGAGGTTGCGCGACTCGTGGAGGCTCCGACCGACGAGGCGGTCGGACGTGTCGAGGCGCTCATCAGGCGACTCCGGGCCGCGGAGAAGCAGCTTGCCGCGCTGCGCGGGGCCTCCCTGTCGCAGCAGGCGCGGGAGCTCGCCACCGAGTCGGCTCCCGTCGACGGGCTGACGGTGATCGCTCGACGGGTCGACGGCACGACCATGGACGAGCTGCGCCAGCTCGCCACGGAGACCCGCAGTCACCTGACGGGACGGGTGGTCGTCATCGTCGGAGCCGTGGGAGACGACGGCAAGGCACAGATGATCGCGGCAGTGTCCACCGAGGTCGTCGAGGCGGGGGTCGAGGCCCGTGAGGTCCTCCAGCCGGCTGCTGAGCTCGTGGCGGGGGGCGCAGGGGGTCGGGGTGACCTTGCGCAGGCGGGAGGCAAGGACGGATCGCGCCTCGACGAGGCGCTCCAGCTCGCCGCGTCCCGGGCCAGGACGGTGATCGGCTGATGGGATCCTCCGTGGTGTCCGAGACCCCATCGACCGCCGATGAACTGCCACTGTCCGGGCGGCTCGTCGGATTCGACCTCGGGGAGGTCCGGGTCGGGGTCGCGGTCACCGACCCGTCGCAGATCATCGCCTCGCCTGCCGAGACCATCGACGTGCCTCGGGGCGCGGCCGGTCCGCTCGTCGACGCCCTCGTGGAGGCGTGCCGACGCCATGAGGCCGCGGGTGTCGTCGTGGGTCATCCACGGCGGCTCGACGGGCGTGAGGGCGACGCTGCACGCCGTGCCCGTGAGGTCGCGGGCACGCTGGCAACGCGCACGGGCCTGACCGTCGCGCTGTGGGACGAACGGTTCACCACGGTCGAGGCCGAGCGTGTCCTGCTCGATGCCGACCTGTCGCGTGCCCAGCGACGAGAGACGGTCGACGGCGTGGCTGCCAGCGTCCTGCTGCAGGCCGTCGTGGAGGCACAGCGGCGCCGTCGGGACACCGGGTCCTGAGCGCACAGAGACGAACGAGGAGTTCGAGGTGGCACTGAGTCGTGGGTCACGCTGGTTCCTCGTCGTGAGCCTTGCGTTCGTCGCCGCAGGGGCCGGTGCCGTCTGGTGGCTGGACGGCAACTGGTTCCAGTCCGACGTCGAACCCGGGATCCCCGTGACCTACGAGGTCATCCAGGGGCAGACGGTCCGCTCGGTGAGCGAGGACCTCGCAGACCTCGACGTGGTGACGAGTTCCGTGCGGTTCCTGCTCGCTGCCCAGGAGGCCGGACTCGAGACGAGTCTGCAGCCGGGCGTGTACGACCTCGAGACGAGGATGCGCAACGAGGACGTGATCGCCATCCTGACTCAGGGGCCCCCGCCCCCGGAGACCGCGTGGTTCACTGTCCAGGAGGGCCTGAACGTGGAGCTCACCCTCGAGCGTCTCGCGGCCCAGTTCCCGTACGAGGTGGAGGACTTCCGCGCAGTGCTCGATGAACGCACCGCGGCCGGTGCCAATGGCGAGGGCGTGTTGCGTCTGCCGGACTTCGTGCCGGAACCTGCCCAGGTGTCTGAACGATACGAACCGTACGAGGGCGTGCTGTTCCCCGAGACCTACGAGGTGCTTGCGGACGCGTCACCACTGCGCATCCTGCAGAGGATGGTCGACCAGCTCGGACTGGTGATGGGCTCGATTCCTGCCGACGCCCGCGAGGCCATGGTCGAACGCGAGCTCGACGAGTTCGACATGATGATCATCGCGAGTCTGATCGAGCGAGAGACCCGGGTCGACGCGGAGCGCACGATCGTCTCCGGGGTGATCGTCAACCGGCTGGGTAACGGCATGCGGCTGGAACTCGACGCGACGGTGCTCTACGCACTGGGGGAGCATCGCGACACCGTGCTGCTCGAGGACCTCGAGGTCGACAGCCCGTTCAACACGTACCGCAACGACGGGTTGCCTCCCACACCGATCTCCGGCTTTGGTGCGTCGTCGCTGCGTGCCGCGTTCAGCCCGGACGAGGTCACCTACCGGTTCTACGTGCTCGACGTCGCCTGTGATGGGACGCACGTGTTCGCCGACACCCTCGACGAGCACAACGCGAACGTCGCGGCCTTCCGCGCTGCGGGTCGCTGCCAGTGACCCGCAGCAGGTGGCCGACCGCGTCGACCCGTCTGGTCGCGCTGCTCGGCTGGCCGGCCCGCTACTCCCTGTCACCCGAGATCCACGGTGCCGCGTTCGATGTGCTGGGCCTCGACCTGGCGTATGTCGTGCTGCCGTGCACGGAGACCGACCTACCGACCGTCGTCGCGGCGCTCGCCGCGTGCGATGTGGTCGGGGCGAACGTCACGGTGCCGCACAAGTC
>JBBDIX010000059.1:0-3083 GCA_040880235.1 Nitriliruptoraceae bacterium | reverse complement strand
AGGTCGTTGGTCGGCTCGTCGAGCAGCAGCAGATTCGCCTCGTTCTGCAGCAGCTTCGCGAGGTGGATGCGGTTGCGCTCACCCCCGGAGCAGGACCCGACGTTCTTCTGCTGGTCGCCGCCCTTGAATCCGAACGCGGCGACGTAGGCACGCGACGCCATCTCGGTCGAGCCGAGCTGGACCCAGTCCCCACCCCCGGTGATCTCCTCGAACACGCTGCGCGCCGGATCGAGCGCGGCCCGCGACTGGTCGACGTACGACAGGGTCACGGTGTCACCGACGCGCAGCGTTCCGGCGTCAGGTGCCTCGGGACCGTCGGGCAACAGTTCGGCGTGTCCGGCGGCCGTGACGATCATCCGGAAGAGGGTGGTCTTGCCGGCTCCGTTCGGGCCGACGATCCCGACGATGCCTCCCGGCGGCAGGGAGAACGTCAGCTCGTCGTACAGCAGCCGGTCCCCGAATCCCTTGGAGACGCCGTCGGCCTCCACGACCACCGACCCGAGTCGAGGTCCGTCGGGCACCATGATCACCGGTTTCGTGATCTGCTTCGGACGCTCCCGGTTGAGCAGCGTCTCGTACGCCTGCACCCGGGCCCGCGCCCTGACCCGCCGTCCCTGCGGGGTCTGGCGGACCCACTCGGCCTCCTCGGCGAGCTGCCGCTGCTGCGCCGACTCCTCGCGTTCCTCCTGCGCGAGCCGGTCACGCTTCTGCTCGAGCCACCCGGAGTAGTTGCCCTCGAACGGGAACCCCTTCCCCCGGTCGAGCTCGAGGATCCACTCGGCCACCTCGTCGAGGAAGTAGCGGTCGTGGGTGATCGCCACCACCATCCCGCGATACTCCTGCAGGTGGCGCTGGAGCCACGCGACCGTCTCCGCGTCGAGGTGGTTGGTCGGCTCGTCGAGCAGCAGGATGTCGGGCTTCGACAGCAGCAGACGACACAGCGCGACGCGACGACGTTCACCACCGGACAGCACCGACACGTCGTCCACGTCGGGCACCCGAAGCGCGTCCATCGCGACCTCGATCGTGCGGTCCAGGTCCCAGGCATCCGCGGCGTCGATGGCGTCCTGGACCTGGCCCATCTCGTCGTAGACACGCTGCATCTCGTCGTCGTCGAGGTCCTCCGACAGACGTGCCGTGATCTCGTTGAACCGGTCGACGAGCCCGGCGGTCTCCCCGAGCCCGGCCAGCACGTTCTCACGCACCGTGCGCGACTCGTCGAGTTCGGGCTCCTGGGGCAGGTGCCCGATGGTCAGGCCCTTCGCCGGCCAGGCCTCCCCCTCGAAGTCGGCGTCGACCCCGGCCATGATCCTCAGCAGGGTCGACTTGCCGGCACCGTTCGGACCGATGACCCCGATCTTCACGCCCGGCAGGAACGACAGCCAGATGTTGGACAGGACCTGGTTGCCGCCGGGGACGGTCTTCGTGAGGCCCTTCATGACGTAGCAGTACTCGGCCACGTTCCGCCTTCGTGTCGGGAGGTCGGAGCGTCCCGAGGCTATCGACCGCCGGGAGGCACCCGTCAGGTCGTGGCGGCCACGTCGCCGAGGGGCAGCATGATCCGGACACGCAGACCCCCGCCGGGACGGTCCTCCAGCACCACGCGCCCACCATGCAGGTCGACGTACCGGGCAGCGAGCGCCAGCCCGAGCCCGACGCCGGGCTGTGCGAGCGCTGCCACATCGGGGCCCTGGTTGAGCGGCTCGAACACCCGTGCCTTGTGCTCGTCGGGGATGCCGAGACCCTCGTCGTCCACCACGACCTGCGCCTCTTCGCTGGATCGCGACACCGTCACGGTCACGCCCACGTCGGCTGGAGTGTGCTTCAGGGCGTTGCCGACGATGCCGTCGATGACCCGTGCCATCAGGTTGGCGTCGAACGAGGCGAGTACGGGCTCTGCGTGCAGCGCGACGCGGACGCCACCTCCGTCGAGGCCCGCCACGACCTCCCGCACGAGTTCGTCGAGGCGGGCGGTGGCGGCGGTGAGTTGCGTCGTGCCGGAACCCAGGCTGCCGACCTCGAGCAGGTCGGACACCAGGCGCTCCAGTCGTGACGCGTTGACCTGGATCCGTACCTCGATCTGTGTCCTCACGTCCTGCGTGATCCGACGGTCGTCTTGGAGCAGGGTCTCGATGCCCCCCTTCACTGCGGTCAGCGGTGTCCGCAGTTCGTGCGACACGGTCTGGAGGAACAGCGACTTCATCGCGTCGACCTCACGCAGCCGGATCAACGCGCGCTCCTCGGTGGCGTGGAGTTCGCGCGCTCGCTGGCCGAGCCGCCCGATGATCCCACCGGCCACGACGGACGCCCCGACGACGACGATCCACTCTGCGGGCGCCGACGGATGGTCGAGGACGGCGAACGCGACACCGAGGGTGATCGCGACGAACGTGACGTGCGCGAGAGCCAGTCGCAGCGAGTAGTAGTAGAACGCGAACGCGGTCACGTAGACGTACAGGATCGCGTACGTGCTGGCGCCCTGGGGGCCGGCCGCGACGACCGCGACCCCGATCAGGACCGTGCCGAGCGCCGACGCCCCGGAGAACCACGCGAGGGGTGGTCTCCACCAGCGCGCCATCGCGAGGTGCACGACCGCGGTCACACAGCCGAGGGCGACCATCACCCCCACCACCGCGACGTCGAGTCCGTCCCAGTGCGGCACCAGCAGGGTGACCAGCACCAGCGTCGCGCCCGACCCGTACAGCAGGGCCGTGACCAGGGCCATCTCCCGGCCGAGGCGCGTCTCGATCTCGCTCACACCGGCGCTCCACCGTCTGCACGCGGTCGCCTGTACGGCGCAGCGACGGCCGAATGCTATCCCCGCCCGCCACCCGTCCCCGGGTGCGTCACCGGAGGGCACGCTGTCGGGCCGGCAGCATCCTGCTCTGCTCCCGGCAACTACGATCGGTCTCCGGAATGCGTGACCGTTCGGCAGTCATCCGCCGCACACGGGCTCGCACACGAACAGGGAGTGATCTGGTGGGTGGAGCAGCAGCGATCGAAGACGCGGTGAAGTCGATGGTCACCGAGGGCATGCGGGTCGACTTCGACGTCCCGATCACGATGGACGACGGGCTCGTGCT
>JBBDIX010000058.1:0-3174 GCA_040880235.1 Nitriliruptoraceae bacterium | reverse complement strand
TCAACCTCCTGATCACCCAGGCCGTCAACGACGGGGCCTCCGACATCCACATCGAACCGAGCGAACGCGACCTGCGGGTCCGCTACCGCGTCGACGGCGTGCTGCACGAGGTCATGCGCAGCCCGCGGTCGATCACGTCAGGGGTGATCAGCCGCCTCAAGATCATGGCCGAGGTCGACATCGCCGAGCGGCGCATCCCGCAGGACGGTCGCATCGCCCTGAACATCGGCGGCAAGCCGATCGACCTGCGGTTCTCGACGCTGCCGACGGTGTACGGCGAGAAGGTCGTGATGCGCATCCTGGACAAGTCCTCGGTGCTGCTGGAGCTCAAGGACCTCGGGTTCGAGCCCGAGAACGAGAAGCGCTTCGAGGAGTCCTACATCAAGCCGTACGGCCTGATCCTGGTGACCGGCCCGACCGGGTCGGGCAAGTCGACCACGCTGTACGCGACGCTCAACGTCAAGAACCAGCCCGAGGTCAACATCGTCACGACCGAGGACCCGGTCGAGTACCGGCTGAATGGCATCAACCAGGTCCAGATCAACAAGAAGGCCGGATTGACCTTCGCCAGTGCGCTGCGGTCGATCCTGCGCCAGGACCCAGACATCGTGCTCGTCGGTGAGATGCGTGACGCCGAGACCGCCACCATCGGCATCGAGGCGGCCCTGACCGGTCACCTGGTGCTGTCGACCCTGCACACCAACGATGCCCCGAGCGCCATCACGCGCCTGACCGAGATGGGCGTGGAACCGTTCCTCGTGGCCTCAGCGACCGACTGCGTCCTGGCCCAGCGCCTCTGTCGCAAGGTCTGCACCAAGTGCCACGAGATGGTCCAGTACGAGCCGGACGTCTACCTCAAGGCGGGGTTTGCGCCCGACGTCGCCGAGGGGCGGCCCGACCTGCCCCATGCCGTGGGGTGCTCGGCGTGCGGCAACACCGGCTACAAGGGTCGCATGGCGGTCCACGAGATCATGACCGTCACCGAGGAGATCGAGCGGCTCTGCGTCGCCCATGCCTCGTCGGACGAGATCAAGCGAACGGCCATCGAGCAGGGCATGTCGCCCCTGCGCGACGACGGGCTGGCGAAGGTCCTCCAGGGCCACACGACGATCGAGGAGATCGGCCGCGTGGTCGTGTGACCCCGCGGCCCCCACACCACACGCCACCACACCAGGGGTCAACGACATGGCAAGCGCGATCGGGGAGATCCTCGTCCAGCAGGGCACGCTCACGCCCGAGCAGCTGGAGGAGGCAGAACGCAAGCAGGCCGAGACCGGCTCCAGCTTCGGGCGGACCGTGGTCGAGATGGGACTGGCCGAGGAGGCCGACCTCGTCCGCGCGGCGGCCCAGCAGCTGGGCCTGCGCTACGTCGAGGTGACGCCGCAGAGCGTCGACCAGGCCGCGGTCGGGCTGGTCCCGCGTGACATCGCCGCCGACATGCAGGCGATGCCGATCGAGTTCGCCCCGGACGGCCGGCTGGTGGTGGCGATCACCAACCCCACCAACCGCGAGGCAGCCGAGCGCGTCAAGCAGCTGACTGGCCAGGACGTGGAGCTCGTGCTCGCACCCCGCCAACAGGTGATGGACGCGATCCGGCACCTCAGTCCTGCCGAGGCCCTGGAGGAGATGCCCGTCGATGGTGCGGCCGAGGGCGGTGGGGCCGGCGCCGAGTCGAAGCGGACGACGCCGGCAGCCGCCCCTCGCAGCGGCGGGACGCTGCGCCACGAGGAGGAGGCGACGCTCGACCTCGACGGGCTGCTGAAGGTGCTGGTGGACTCCGGCGGCTCCGACCTGCACCTGACCGCGGGGATCCAGCCGTCGATCCGCGTCCACGGCGACATCCAGGCACTGGGGGACTACCCCAAGCTCACACCCGACGAGCTGCAGAAGGTGCTGTACGCGATCATGACCCAGAAGCAGCGCGAGCAGTTCGAGAACGAGCTCGAGCTGGACATGTCCTACGCCGTGCCCAACCTCGCCCGGTTCCGCGTCAACGTCTTCCAGCAGCGCAACTCCATGGGCTCGGTGATGCGTGTCATCCCCTACGACATCATGACGCTGGACGAGCTCGGCATCCCGACGCAGGTCGGCAACTTCGCGCACCTGCCGCGCGGGTTCGTGCTGGTCACCGGCCCGACCGGTTCCGGTAAGTCCACCACGCTGGCGGCGCTGGTCAACATGGTCAACGAGCAGCGTGCGGCGCACATCATGACCGTCGAGGACCCGATCGAGTTCCTCCACAGCCACAAGAAGTCGATCGTCAACCAGCGCGAGATCGGCACCGACTCGCAGTCGTTCACCAAGGCGCTCAAGCACGTGCTGCGCCAGGACCCCGACGTGATCCTGGTGGGCGAGCTGCGGGACCTCGAGACGATCCAGATCGCGCTGACTGCGGCCGAGACCGGTCACCTCGTGTTCGGGACGCTGCACACCCAGGACGCGCCGCAGACCGTCGACCGCATGATCGACGTGTTCCCACCGCACCAGCAGGAGCAGATCAGGGTCATGCTCGCCGGCGCGCTCAAGGGCGTGGTCTGCCAGACGCTGCTCAAGACCCCCGACGGCGACAGCCGCATCGTCGCGACCGAGATCATGATCGTCACCACTGGCATCCGAAACCTGATCCGCGAGGGCAAGACCCACCAGATCTACTCGTCGATCCAGGCCGGTGCGTCCCACGGCATGGTGGCCATGGACCAGTCGCTGGCGACGCTCGTCAAGATGGGCAAGGTCACCTATGACGACGCCCTGGAGAAGTGCAGCAACGTCGCGGAGTTCAACCGTCTGGCCGGGCGGGCATGACCCGTCAGTGCTTGTCCACCTGGCCGACCGGCCGACCGGCACGCCACGACTGGTGCTGTAGGGCAGACTGCGAGGGGCCGACAGTGGGGATGACCACTGCGGTCGTGCCCTCGAGGGGAGAGAAACTGTGAGCGCCACCTTCACGTACCAGGTCCGTGACAAGCAGGGCAAGATGGTCCAGGGCGAGTTGGAGGCCGACAACCAGGCCGCCGTCGCCGACCGCCTGCGCTCAATGGGCTACGCGCCGATCTCCATCGAGAAGAAGAAGGCGTCGGCCCTCGAGAAGGAGCTGACCATCCCGGGCTTCGGCCCCAAGGTCAAGCTCAAGGACCTCGCGGTCTTCTCGCGCCAGTTCGCCACGATGATCAACTC